>JALYLZ010000160.1 GCA_030774015.1 Actinomycetota bacterium
CTCACAGGGGAGGGAGGGAACAACTCCCTACGTCGGGAGCCCTACGCCGATGTTTCCGTAGCCCCAGTGGTAGGCGTCGGTCCGCCACATGGGGTGCGGGTACGCGTCGTGCTTGAACATGATGGCCGCCGCGGCGTTCTTCACGTCGGGCGTCAGCGTCCACCACGCCGTGACGTGGATCGGAGCGCCGTCGGCACCGTAGCCGAGGAGCTGCCCCGAGTCGCTGATCGGCACGCCGGCAGCGGACAGTTCGGAGGAGAGCTGCTGCGCCGTGGCGTCGCCGGCGGCGGTGAACATCTGGCCACCGTCCATGTTCGTGGGCGGCGCGAAGGGGGCGTCGACCCCGTTCCACACGGGCGGGGTGAACGGGTCCGATCCGGGGATGATGATCCAGCCCGGGCCGCACGGGTAGTTCATCTGGTCGATCGGGAAGGCCGAGGCGGCGGGCTCGGCGTGGTGCTGCCAGTACACGTTCCAGGCGGCGGTCCCGGGTCCCGTGCCGGGGTCGCCCACGTCACACTCGGCCACCCACTGCGACAGGTCCGTCCCGCTGGTGGACCCGGAAGCCGACGGGGTGGCGCTGGGAGAGCCGGTGGGGGAAGCGCTCAGCGACGGCGAGGGCGTCACGGTGGCGGAAGCCACCGGAGCCGCCGGCGCGACGGGAACCGGAGCGACGGGGGCGAGGGCGATCCCCGAGCCCGCCACGGACGACGTCGAACCGGAGGAAGCCGACCCGGACCCCGCGGCCCCGCCGAGTGCCGTCGGAGCCTGACCGGCCGTGCTCGCGCCACCCTGCGACGAGGGCGCGAACCCCGAGCCGGAGACCCCGGCGGACCCCGCCGGGCTGCCCGCTGCTCCGGACGGCGTGGTCACCCACACCGCCCGCTCCTGCACCCCGCCGAAATGACCCAGCTGGACGTGCCGGTGAAGGGGCGAAGACGGACGGACGCTCTGGTCTGACACCAGCTGGAGGGCCACCCCGCGCCTCGGGGCCATACCGTGGCCCACGGCGGACGCTGCCACCATGCTCGCGGCGACGGCCGACGCCACCAGTGCGTAGGGCCATCGCCTGGGCCGCCAGGGCTTCCCCAGGCTGAAGGTGTCGGTGGCCAGTGCATCGGGGTTGCGCCGGCGGGATGTGTCGGTCGTCGAGCTGCTTCGCATGATCTCCATGCGACCTCTATCGGTGCACCCGGAGGGGACCTTTAGACGCAGGGAGGGCCCAAACGGACCCCCGGGCGGGGGAGGCCGGCGGGGGAACCGGCCGACGACCGAAACGGGGCCGAAAAGAGACCGGCCCCCCGAAGGGGGCCGGTCCTGGTTACCCGTTCTCTGGTCAGACCAGAGCTCGAGGCGCTGTTACTTCCAGTGGATCTCCATGAGCGCCTCGGTGTTCGTCAGGTTCAGCCCTAGGATCTCCTCGACGTGCACGATGAAGTCCGGCTGAAGTGCGTCGCACTCGCCATTGAGGTCGAGGTCGAGGCACGCGAACACCCTGGTCAGGTGACCAGCTGCGCGCGGCTTGGCCGTCACCTTGGCGATGGCCTTGCCGGTGCCGTCGAAGTCGGCGGCAGTGAACGGAGCGATGCCGAAGAGCTGGTCCACGGTGAAGTCACAGTCGTTCCCGAAGCACTGGTCCGGCTGTCCGACGAATCGGGCCGGGTCAGCGGCTCCAGAGAAGACTCCCGACGTGTCCAGCCTCCAGATCACCGGAGCGTCCAGCGCGCTGAAGTTGTGGAAGATGTCGTGCAGACAGGCGGTCAGGGAGACCCTGGTTCCAGCCCTCCGCGTGATCGACACCGGTCCCACATGGCAGTTCGGGTGGAACTGGAGGTTACGGGTCTTCCGCAGGTGCACGTGGTCGATACCCGCAACCACCGTCTTGTTGACCGTGTCCTGGAGCGTGCCAGCGTCGGCACAGCCGTTGTCCTCGGGGTCGACACAGAACGTGATGGAAACGGCCGCCGTCGGGCCGCCGTTCGGCAGCTGGGTGGCGTGCCACTCCATCTCGTACTTGTTGTCCGCGACCTCGAGGTTGGCGTTGGTCAGATGACAGGTCGTCCCGCTGTTCGCGATGACGTTGGTCAGACCCTCGCACTCGTCGATCGTTGCCGGACCGGTGAGCACGAAGGTGACCGGCTCGTGTCCGAGCAGGTCGAACGGGTCCTTGTCGTCATTCGCGTTGAGCTCGGCGAACTGGTCGAACACACAACCGATGACCTGGTCCTCGGACCCGGTCAGGACGAGGTCGCCCTTCGCACGGTTGCCGTCTTGACAGAACGTCGGGCCCTGGTCGCCGGGGGCCACACTCTCGTCGTTCGTGAGGTGGACCTGAGCGGCCGTCGGGACAGCAGCCACGATGTAGTGGCTGTCGAGGAGGCAGGTCCGCCCCTCGCCCGGGTCGGGCAGTCCGCCCGCCCCGACCGGAGTCGGGCTGCCGGTGTGGCAGAAGCCGTCGTTGAAGTCGGCCTCGCCGCCGAAGTTGTCGTCGTCCTCGAACAGGTACCAGCCCATCTCCGAGTTGATCGGGAAGGTGCTCATCGGGACCGTGAAGCCCGCGAAGGCGTACGCAGGAGCGGACTGGGTTGTCGCGTCGAACGACTCACCGCCTGCGGCAGTGTCGCCGCACTGGTCCGGCGGATCGAAGGCATCGGCGTGGAAGTCGATGCACAACGTGGCGTTGTCGACGTCCGTGCTGAACCGCGCCCGAACCAGGAGGTTCGAGCCCGGCGGGAACGGCCCGTTCAGCACGGCCGCCGGAACGGCCGAGCCGTGCCCGGCAGGGTGCCGGGCCGTGTCGCACGTCCCCGTGAGTGGCGGGACGTCGACGCACCAGTCGAGCAGCTCGCCCGACGAGGATGCGCCGTTGGTCGAGCCGGTGCCAGCGTCATCGAGGATGACGCCGGTCTCGGCCTGGCCGGTGCAGTGGCCGGCTGCCGCGACGGTGTCACACGCGAACGAGACGATGTCCCGGGCCGACCCGTCCTGGGTCACCGGGATGTCGTAGAACAGCTCGAACGCCGTGTCGACGCCGACGCCGGGAGCCACCGGAGTGGTCCCCTGGGTGTCCGTGCCGATCGGGATGCACGCCGACGCCGGCGGGAAGGTCGCAGGGACGCTGGCCCCGGGCGCGCCGTAGGTTCCCGGCGGGCACAGGTACCAGATCGCCGAAACGGCGTTGGTGGCAGCCACCAGCGTCAGGTGCGCGAACTGGTCGATGCCGTCGAACTTGTCCGACAGCACGATGATGCTGGGCTCAGGTCCGTCCGCGTCCGTCAGCGTCGAGTCCCAGTTGGGATTGAAGTTCATGACGCCGGTCGGAGCGAAGGCGGCGGCGTGGGTCGCCGCAGCGAGACCAAAGCCCATCGCGACGGTGAGGCTGGTACACAACGCCAGCACTCGCCGCCTTACGGTCTTTGTCTTGAACAAAACTCCACCTCCTGGTCGTACTTCCTTACTTGCTTGCACCACAAGGCCCGATTCGTCCCTGCGGCACCCCCTTTCCTCCTCCGACGGCCTCACGAACTCGCCCGTCCACGCTCGGACAGGCAGAGGGATCACTCCCTCTCTGCTGTATTCAACGCCCGCAACCGCCCAGGGTTGCGCTTCCCCCCAAAACTTTCCGGGCCGCCTTATGAAGCCTGGGTCAGCGACAGTGACGACTCAACCGGCTGATTGTCGGTGGCCCCGTCGGTCCACCACCGGAACAGGCCGTCGAAGTTCCCCGAAAAGCCGAGCTCCGGACCGGAGGACCACGTGCCCACCGGCTGCCAGGTCCAGATGCCGTCCGCGTGGTCGCCGGGCACCGGCGCCAGGCTGCCCTGGCCGTCGAACCGCCAGGTCGTCCCGTCGGAGCCGGTCATGAGGAAGGTCATGTTCAGCGTCCCGTCCTGGTCCGCTCCGGGGATCGAGGCCGCGACAGTGACGTCGACGTCCCAGGTCACCCCGCTCAGATCGCCCGAACCGCTCAGGTGCTGGACGAACCGGAAGTCCTTTCCGGGAGTCCCCGATGAGCTCCCCGGCGTCTCCTTCAACCCGTCGCACACGCACAGGTCCCCGCCTTCGAAGGCGACGTGGAAGCCACCCGACCAGGCCGGCGGGGCCGGGATGACCGCGGGCTGCGAGGGCGACACCGGGGGCGTCGGACTGGTGGTCGGGTCGGGCGTTCCGCCCGCGGTGCCCGTGGACGGCGGTGGGGTCGGCTCCCCGTCCGGCGTGCCGGGGGTGGGCGGCGGGCTCTGCACGGTTCCGGTCGGCGAGGTCGATGGCCCGGTCGACGGAGCCGCGCTCGGCGTGAGGATCACGTTCGGCAGGAGCGGGAGGACCTTGGCCTTCTGCTCGCCGCGGCTGGGCGGCACGACGTGCTTGGCGGCCGCCTTGCCCTTCCCGGCCAGGGCGACGGTGGGCGGGGGCGTCGGGATGGACACCACCACGGGGGCGTTCCTGGCGGGCGCGGCGTGGTGTCCGTGATGGGCCGCGGTGACGGCACCCACCCCGATGGCTCCGGTCACGGTGACGGCCGCGATCACGCCCACCACCCGCTCGGCCACGGAGGCCGTCGCGGGGGAGGCGGCCACGGACGTGACCACCGACGTGGCCGTCTGGGACGTGGTCGCGGCGCCGGCCGTGACCGGCTGGCTCACCTCCACCGCCCGTCGGCCGAACCGGCGGAGCCATCCCAGCACCGGCAGGACCAGGCCGAACGAGCGGGTCGCCGTGGCCATCCACACCTTCCGGAAGCTCTTCTTGGCCCGATGCAGCAGGGCCTTGACCTGCGACGTCGACATCCCGAGGACGGCCCCGATCTCCTCGTGGGAGAAGCCCTCGTACTCCCGCATGAGCAGGGCCATGCGGTAGTGGTCGGGCAGGGTGGCCAGGGCCGCGCGGACCTCGCCGGCATGGCTCCGCCGCTCCAGGATCTCGAGGGGGTCCAGCAGCTCGCCGTTCCCGCTGCCGTTCCCGACGGCCTGGTGGCGCTCCACCCACTCCTCGGTCGACAGGAACTGGCCGCTCCCGTTGCCGTTGCCGTTGCCGCTCGAGTGGCCGTTTCCGTTCGAGTGGCCGTTGCCGTTCCCGTCGTACTCCAGGCGCTTGGCCCGGGTCCGGGCCCGAAGCATGTCGAGGCACACGTTGGTGGCGATCTTGGCGATCCAGGGGCGCAGGCGGTACTGCCCGTTGAACCGGGGGAGGGCCTGGAACACCCGGATGAAGGTCTCCTGGGTCGCTTCCTCGGCGTCGTGGAAGTTGCCGAGCATGCGGCGGCACAGCGTCTCGACCTCCGCCCGGTAGCGCTGGTGGATCACGCCGTAGGACGACTCGTCGCCGGCCTTGAAGGCCATGGCCAGATGCCGGTCTTCCAGGGCCGGTCCGCTGTCGCGGGTGAGTTCCTTGTCTGCGATTGCCACCAGGCCAGATTCCTCCAACGTCCATAGAGAGGACACCGCACGCGGGGCCCCCGTCTCAATGGCCCGCAAAGCGTAGCCGGTCGGGGTACCCCGATCAACCTTTTCGGGGTACTGTTCGGCACCTCTTCGATGGAATTGAGGGGCTTTCGGTTCCCGCTGCTAGCGACCCTGTTTCGACCGGAAGCGCCGCAGCTCCATCCGCAGCGCCTCCGGGAGCGGCCCGTGGGGACCGAGGTCCCCTCGAGCGAGGGCGTCCAGCATCCCCCCGGTGGAGCCCGGGTCGAGCTCGGCGGCCACTCCGGGGGAACCCGGTCCGGGGGCACCCACGCCCGGGCCCGGGACCGGCGCCGCGGAGCCCGGCGCCGCGGTGGGCGTGGGCGTGGGCGTCGGAGAGGGGCTGGGCGACGGAGTGCCGAGGGGACCGAGCGGGTCGCCCGGATCGGGACCGGGCAGGATCAGGAAGGCCGAGGAGACCGCTCGCTCCTGCCCGTCGGAAGGCTTGTTCACGATCCCCTGGCCCTTCACCCACATGAGGGAGGACCCGCCGCCGTCCTGGTTCACCGCCCGGACCGCCCCCAGCTGGAGGAACAGGCCGGCGAACTGCGGCAGGCTCATGCCGAGCGAGTACTTCGCCTTTCGGCCGTCCACCACCACCAGCAGGAGCTTGCCGTCGGCTGTGACCCCGATCCCGGTCCGGGGGTGGGGGCCGCGGCAGAAATAGCTGGTGCAGGTGGTGACGGCGTTCGCCCCATCCCGGACCAGCATGGGGATGCCCCCGATGGCGTCGAGGATCCCCGGCCACCCGAACGACCAGGTCAAGCGGACCGTCTCGCCGAGGGAGAGGGACAGCAGCGCGATGGCCTCGTCGCTCCCGGGCGCGGCCGCCAGCACCACGCCGCCCTGGAGGGCGGGGGCCGACTGGGTGCACCCGGCGTCGCTCACCGAGTAGTCGCGAGACACCCCGGGCTGGGGGTCGGCCCACAGCGGCGACCCCACCGGCAGCAGCCGGGCCCAGCAGGAATACGAGGGCGGGTCCTCGAGCGACCCGCCGGGCGCCGAGAACCCCGCGAGCTCGCCGCTCTGCGGTGGCCCGTCGTTGAACCGGTCCACCGCCCAGGACTGCCCCGACCCGACCTCCGTGGCGGTGACCGTGACGTGCGGGGCGGCCATGTACACCTGCTTGTCGTCCTGGGTCACCGCGGTTTCCTGGCCGAAGGCGAACTGGGTCTGCTTCAGGTCGCCGTCCTCCGCGAAGGAATGGGCCGGCCGGCCGGACCCCAGGCCGAAGTCGCCGTTGATCGCGGCGATGGCGCCGTGGCGCTTGGCCATGCTGGTCGGGCGCTCGAACCCCGGAATGGAGTCGTTGGACAGCGCCACGTCCGCCGTCAGCGCGGTCGCCAGGTCCACGGTCAGGACGAAGATCCGCCGGGGAACCTTCTTCTGCACGATCCGGGTGAGCCACAGCCCATCGGTGATGCGGGTGGTGTGGACCTTCCCGGACGGCTTTCCCGGCCCCCACGGATACCGGTGCGCGCGGGCCGCCCCCAATGCGGGGGGGGCCGGGTGCCCGAACGCGGTGGCACCGGCGAGCAGAAAGGCGGCGAGAGTGGCGAGGACGGAGGCTCGCCGGGGGCGAGGCATGCCGCGGCATCGTATCGAACGACCAGAAGCGCGGCAATCCTCACCAAGCACTCACATGGCGCAATACGGTTGACGGCCGCGGAACCGCCGCGTAGCGTCGTCGGCCCATGGTGCGGATGCCTCCTCGCCGCCCGTCCCGGGAACTCCTCCCGTCCTCGGCCCGCCGGACCGCCACGGTCGCGGCGCTCGCACTGCTGCTCCTGGCCGGCCTCCCGGCCGGGGCGGGGCGGGCGGCGACGGGCGGGGCCGCCGTGCCGGCGACGAACGGCGACCTGGTGTTCCGGGACGTCCAGGCGGGCGACAGCGAGCTCTACCGGGTGGGCGCCGACGGCTCCGGGATGCGGGACATCTCCAGGGCACCGGGGGCCCAGGACCTGGACCCGGCGTGGTCTCCCAACGGGACCCTCATCGCCTATGCCCGCAAGCCCGCGGGGACCCAGGCCTCACCGGACATCTGGGTGATGTTCGCCGACGGCTCCGGCCGGATCCGCCTGACCGCCGACTCCGTGCCCGAGCGCCAGCCGGCCTGGTCGCCCGACGGCACGCGGATCGCCTACGCCCGGGCTGGCGGGAACTACGGCGGCTTCCACATCTGGGTCATGGGCGCGGGCGGGTCGTTCCCGCACGAGGTCACCCACCCCTGGGCCCAGGCCTCCGACACGAACCCGGCCTGGTCGCCCGACGGCACGCGGATCGCGTTCATCCGCTCCAAGCCCGGCGCCTTCCCCGAGCTGTACGTGGTGAACGCGGACGGATCCGGGCTCCAGCGCCTGACCACGAACACCTGGATCGAGGGCCATCCGAGCTGGTCCCCCGACGGCACCCGGATCGCGTTCGACCGGTGCTGCCCGGACGGCCAGTCGGACCTGTACACCATCGACGTCGCCGCCCGGTTCGAGACCGACCTCACGAACACGTTGACCACCGACGAGTTCGACCCGGCGTGGTCGCCGGACGGCACGATGATCGCGTTCACCGCCTTCGTCCTGGGTGACGGGAACAAGGACCTCTACACGATGGCCGCCGACGGCACGTCCCCGGTGCGGCTGACCACCGACCCGGGTGCGGAGCTGGCGCCCGACTGGCAGCCCCTGCTGGCCTGCACCATCACCGGCACGTGGCGGAAGGACACCCTGATCGGCACGCCCGGCGACGACGTCATCTGCGGGAACGGCGGTGCGGACATCATCTCCGGCGGGGACGGGAACGACGTGATCTACGGCGGAGGCGGGAGCGACCAGATCGACGCGGGCGCGGGGGACGACGTCGTGCTCGGAGGGAGTGGATACGACCACATCACCGGCGGGCCGGGGTTCGACTGGATCAACGGCGGGCTGAAGAACGACACCTGCTCCAGCGAGCCCGACGGCGGCGTCATGACGAGCTGCGAGACCATCACCGGCACCTGACGCCGGGGCCTCCGCGGTACCTCAGGCCTCCCACTGCTTCTCGAGCAGGCGCCCCAGGGCCGAGAGGATCCTTCTGGACTCCTGCCGGGCGAAGCTCTCCTTCCCGTCCGTCGAACCGCCGGGGCTCTCCGGGGCCGGGGCTCGCTCCGGCGTGGCCCGGGGCTGCGGCCCTTCCGGGGGGAAGCCGGCGTTCGCGGCGCGTGGCACGGCGAGGGCGAGGCGTCTCGGGACCACGGCCACGGTCTGCGGGAGGGGCCCGGGAACCGGCCGGGCAGCGTCGGCTGCCTCCCGCTCCTCACGGCGTCCCGCTCCGTAGCGCAGCAGCCGCAGGGCGTTCCCCACCACGGTCACGCTCGAGCCCGCCATGGCCGCGGCGGCAACCGTCGGCGACACCTTGCCCGCCACCGCCAGCGGGATCATGAGCACGTTGTAGGCGAAGGCCCACACCAGGTTCTGGGCGATGACGGCGAAGGTCCGCCGGGCCAGCTGCAGCGAGTCGGCCACCAGCCGGAGGTCCCCGCCCAGGATCAGCACGTCGCCGGCCTCCATGGCCACGTCCGTGCCGGTGCCGAGGGCGATGCCGAGGTCGGCCTGGGCCAGGGCCGGGGCGTCGTTCACCCCGTCGCCCACGAACGCCACGTGCTTCCCGGCCGCCTGGAGCCGCCGGACCTCCTCGACCTTGCCCTCCGGGAACACCTCGGCCACCGCCCGGTCGATGCCGGCATCGCGGGCCGCGGCTTCCACGGCCGCCCGGCGGTCGCCGCTCACCACCGCGACGTCGAGCCCCCACCGGCGGAGCCGTCCCACCGCCTCGGCCGCGCCCGGCTTCACGGCGTCGAACGCCCCGAGCAGCCCCACCGGTTCGCCGTCGCTCCACACCGCGAACACGGTCAGCCCTCCGGCGGCGAGGGCATTCGAACGGGCCGCCAGCTCCCCGGGAAGGCCTTCCGGGCGCCCCACCCGGACGAGACGGGAGCCCACCCTGGCCTCGATCCCCGCGCCCGGCAGGGCCCGGTGATCGGTTCCGGCGGGGACGTCGACCTGTCGTTCCTCCGCGGCCCGAACCACGCACCGGCCGATGGGATGCTCCGACCCCCGCTCGACCGCCGCCGCCAGCCGCAGCAGTTCCTGTTCGGAACCGGCTCCGACCGGGACGATCTCCCTCAGGCTCATGGAGCCCTCGGTCAGCGTGCCGGTCTTGTCGATCAGGACGGTGTCGATGCGGCGAGCCGCCTCGAACACCTCTCCCCCCTTGAACAGGATCCCGAGCTCGGCGGCCCGGCCGCTGCCCGCCATGATGGCCACGGGGGTGGCCAGGCCCAGCGAGCAGGGGCACGCCACCAGCAGCACGGCCGCCGCCCGGAGCAGCGCCCCGCCCAGGCCGCCCGGGCCGAACACCCACAGCACCGCGAACACGCCGGCCGCAAGCGCGAGGATGCGGGGGACGAACACGGCGGCCACCCGGTCGGCCAGCCGCTGGATGGGGGCCTTGGAGGCCTGGGTCACCTCCAGCAGCCGCACGATCTGGGCCAGCCTGGTCTCCGCGCCCACCCGGGTCAGCTCGACCTCCAGGCGCCCCTGACGGTTCAGCGAGCCCCCGAACATCTCGGCGCCCGCCTCCACGTCGACCGGAACGGACTCGCCGGTGAGCATGGACAGGTCCACCGACGACGTGCCCGTGCGTACGATTCCGTCGGCCGGGACGTGCTGGCCCGGCAACACGGCCACCCGGTCCCCGACCCGGAGCTCGGCCGCCGGCACCTTCCGCTCGTTCGGCCCATCCACAAGGGTGGCCACCCGGGGTTGCCGCTCCAGCAGCACGCGCGCGGCGTCCCCCGCTCTGGCCCGAGCCGTCGTCTCCAGGACGCGGCCCAGCAGGATGAGCGTGACGATCATGGCCGATGTGTCGAAGTACACGTGATGGGCACCGCTCGCCGCCGCGCCCGCGCTGTAGCCGTACGCGGCGAGCGAGCCGCACGCGATCAGGGTGTCCATGGTGTAGACGCGCTGGCGGGCCGCGCGAAAGGCCGCCCGCAGGAACGGCCAGCCCGCGTAGAATTGCACCGGCGTGGCCAGGGCCCACGCGGCCAGGATGCTGGGGTGGGAACCGGGCGCCGCGATCAGGGAGAGGACCAGCACGTCGAACGAGCAGAACGCCGCCACTGCCAGGCGGCGCCGATAGTCCCGGATCTCGTCCCGGGGCGAGGGTGGCGACCCGTCCGGGGAGGCCTCGCGCAGGCGGGCCCCGTATCCGGCCTTCTCCACCGCCACGACGAGGGGGGACGGATCCGCCGCGCCGTAGCGCACCGCGGCGGTTCGGGTGGCCAGGCTGACCCGGGCCTCGGCGACGGAGGGCTGCCGGGCCAGCACCCGCTCCAGCCGGTCCACGCAGGACGCGCAGGTCATCCCCTCGATGTCGAGGACGACCTCTCGCTCGGAGAGGGACTGCGCGGTCATGCTCCTCCCGGCCCGAATCCTTCCAGATCGTACCCGGCGTCCTCCACCGCCTGGCGGATGGCCCCCCGGTCGGGATCCGAGTCGAACCGGAGCTCCACCGCCCCGGCCCGGTGGTCGGCCGACACGGTCCGGACGCCCGGAAGCCGGCCCAGGGCACGCTCCAGGCTCTCCTCGCACGTGGGACAGGTCATCCCGCCCACGGCCACTCGCACGGCAGTCCCGGACACGACCCTCACATCCCGCCCGCCGCCATGCCCGTTCCCGCGGCGTCCATCCCCATCCCCGGACCCATCCCCGGGCCGGCCAGCCCGGACAGCAGGGACGGATGAACCGCGGCGGCCACGGCCAGAGCCAGGAGCACCACGCCCGCTACCCCCGCGACCAGCCGGGGACGGGGCACGACCTTCTCCGTGAAGATCACGGCCGCCAGTCCCGCCATGGCCCCGAGGTTCATCACGCCGACGGCCATGAGGACGGTCATCAGGGCCCAGCAGCACCCCACGCAGTAGGCGCCGTCCCGCAGTCCCGCCACGAGGTCGCCGCCCATCCCGGGCCCTCCCGACCGGTGCATCGGCGTCCGGCAGTGCTCGAGCGCCCTCAGCTTCCAGGGCGAGAGCTGGTACAGGCCGGCCACGGCGAAGATACCGACGCCCAGCCACCGGGCCACCTCGGGCGAGGCCCCGGCCAGCCGGCCCGTGCCCACCAGGGCCGCGAACGCGAGGGCTCCATACACGGCCCACGGGGCCAGGAACGCCACCCCGAAGGCCAGGACTCCCGGAACGCGCCCGGCCTCGCCGAGGCGAGCTCGCTCGAGGCCCACGGACTCCTCCGCCGCGATCAGCCCGACGGCCGGGAGCATCATGGCCGCCATCATGGCCGCCCACATCCACATGAAGGACGGGAAGGCGAGCCCCATGGTCCCCGGGCCGACCCCCATGGTCCGGGCCTCCCGTACCGTCACCACCCACGCCAGGGCCCCCACCGCGGCGAGCACGGCCCACAGCGGCGCGGCCGCCCGCAGCGAGCGAACGGATCGCCGGGGAAGCTCGATCTGCGCCTGCATCCGGACCCCCTCAGACGTCCACGGACTCGTGCAGCTCCTCGGCGGTGATCCGCTCCAGCTGCTTCTTCTTGGTCTCCACGCCGAACACCATCATCGCCACGATGGCCAGGATCAGCGGGACGGCGCCGATGATGGCCGTGCTTCGGATGGACGGTGCCGCGATGGCCGCGACCACCGTGGCCAGGATCAGCACGCCGCCGAACTTGGTGGCGCCCGCCGCCAACCCCGTGGCCCGCGACCGGACCTTGGTCGGGAACACCTCCGAGGCATACGCCACCGACACCGAGGTCAGGCCCTGGATCCCCCAGATCGGGCCCACCAGCAGCAGGTACAGCAGCGGCGTTGCCTTCCCGTCGTGGATCAGATGGCTGCTCCCGGTCGTGGCGAACCCGATCATGGCCGCCGTGGTGATGGCGGCCATGAGGATGATCGTCTTCTTGGCGCTCCAGAACCCGTACAGGTAGGCGATCGGCAGGACGAACGGGAACCCGATCAGCGCGGAGTCACGCAGGATCGAGCTCGCCGACACCGAGCTCAGCCCGAGCTTCTGGAGGTTCGAGGGGATCCACTGCTGGAATCCGTACTGCACGATGCCGACACCCAGGCCCAGCAGCAGGACGATGACGGACAGCCCCACGAAATCGCGGCTGAACAGCTGGGCGAACCGGCTGCGGACGTGCGATTCGACCCGAAGCAGCGAGTCCTCGCCCTCGGTGACCTCGGCGCCGTAGCGCTCCATGATGGCCCTGGCCTCCTCGTCCCGCCCGTGCTGGAGGAGGAACCGGGGCGACTCCGGGATGAACCGGTTCAGCAGCAGCAGGACGAGGCCGGTGGGGAGGCTCACCCACCACAGCATCCGCCACCCGAAGTGCTCCGGCGAGGCGATCGTCGAGGCCAGCGTGCTGCAGATGATGTACGCGCCGGCCACGTCGCCGCCGATCAGGACCATCAGCCACCCCCGGTGGCGGGCCGGGATGGTCTCGGCCATCAGGGCGAACGTGATCGGGAGCATGCCGCCCACCCCCAGGCCCATGATGAAGCAGACCACCAGGTTCGCCCAGAACACGGGCATGGCCCCGCACACCGCGACGGCGATGAAGATGATGGCCGCCAGCAGGATCGAGGCCCGCCGTCCGATCTTGTCCCCGAAGTACCCCCACAGGAACGACCCGATCACCGTCCCCGAGATCCCGCACAGCGGGTACAGCCCGACCGGCAGGGCGTGGGCGGTCGGGTTGAGCGGCGACTTCAACCCGTACTCGGCGGCCGCGCCGGGAGCGATGAAGGCCAGGGTCACCGGCTTCATCACGTCGATGGTGATGGCCGCGGCCATGACCAGCAGCAGCGCCACGTGGGCCGGCTTCAGGGGCGCGGCGTCGAGGGCCCGGACCCGGATCCTCGACACGTACCCGCGGCTGACCTCTGACAGACGGGGAAACACTCCGTACGCCGTCGCGGCGAGCCCGGCGAAGATCAGGACCATCCCGAACCACATCCAGGAGTCCGGGGTCTGTCCCGCCAGGTGGTAGCGGCCCACCCCCAGGATCGGCTTGTTGTGCCGGGCCGAGAAGAAGAACGGCAGGTGCATCGCCACACCCACCGTCACCGCGGCCACGCCGAGCTTGAACGCCGCCGGGTGCGGGTACTCGATCCCCGTCACCTTGCCCTTGACCCGCGGCTCCGCCGCGCTCGTCGCCATCGATCGCCCCCTCCCTATCCGGTGGAGAACCCGTCACCTTCAAGGCCCGAACGGCCAACTGCGGGGCGAAGACTATAGAAGCGAGTTTCCGGAATCAAGTGACTGCACTCAATCAGGTCCTGACCCGAGCGACAGGCCGCTTCAGCTCCTCCGCCGTGATCTGCTCGAGCTGCTTCTTCTTGGTCTCCACCCCGAACAGGGCCAGCGCGACGACCGCGAGAACCAGCGGGATGGCGCCGTACAGGGCCGTCAGGGAGATGCTGGGAATGGCGAGCTTCGACACCACGATGGCCAGGATCAGCACCCCGCCGAACTTGGTGGCCCCCGCCGCCAGCCCGGTCCCGCGCGACCTGACCCTGGTCGGATAGATCTCTGAGGCGTACGCGACCGCGACGGCCGTGAGCGAGCTGATGCCCCAGATCGGGACGATCAGCAAGCCGTACAGCAACGGCTTGTTGTGCGCCACGCTGTTGCCCGCCGCCATGAACCCGAACAGGGCGGCCGCCGTGAGGCTGGCCATCAGGATGATGGTCTTCCTGCTGCTCCAGAACCCGTACAGATACGCGATCGGGAAGTTCAGGGGGAACCCGATGCGGGCCGAGTCCCGGAGGATCCTCGACGCGTCCACCTCCGTGAACCCGAGCTTCTGGAGGTTGGAGGGGATCCATTGCTGGAACCCGAACTGGACCATGCCGATCCCGATCCCCAGCAGCAGGACCACGAGCGAGAGGCCGCCGAACGGGGTGGCCAGCAGCTGCGCGAACCGCCCCTTCACCCGGTCCTCGACCTCGAGGTCGGAGTGTTCCTCCTCCACCACGTGGGCGCCGTAGCGCTCCATCACCTCACGGGCTTCCTCGTCCCTGCCGTGGGCCAGGAGGAACCGGGGTGACTCGGGGATCCACCGGTTCACCAGGACGAGCAGGAGCCCGGTGGGAAGCCCAAGCAGCCAGAGGACCCGCCACCCGAGATGCGTGGGTGCCCCGATGGTCGAGGCCAGAGTGCTGGTGATGATGTAGGCGCCGGCCACGTCCCTCCGATGAGGACGATGACCCACCCCAGGTGCCGGGCCGGGATGGTCTCGGCCATCAGGGCGAACGTGATGGGCAACATCCCTCCCACCCCCAGGCCCATGATGAAGCAGGTCACGAAGTTCCAGGTGTAGTTGGGCATGGAGCCACACGCCGCCGTGGCGATGAACACGACGGCGGCCAGCAGGATCGACGAGCGCCGGCCGATCCGGTCGCCGAACCACCCCCACAGGAGGGACCCCAGCACGGTCCCCGTGATCCCGGCGAGGGGCAGCCAGGCCACCCCGACCGCGAAGCGTAGGGGGACTGAGGCTTCCGGAATCAAGCGGATGGTTGTTCGATGCTGGCCGCCGCGGCCCTGGACGGGGCCCGCCCGCCCCGCAGCCCTTCTTCGTCCACGAACCACATCTCGGGCTCCAGGCCGAAGACGTCTCGGACCCGCTGGGACACCGTGCCCCGAAGCCGGGTCAGGGCCTCCCGGAGGGTCTGTACGCCCTCCCGAGTCGGGGCGTCCGGGGCCGGGCAGGCCCGGTGGACCACCAGGAGAACTCGCTCCAGATCGGGCGGAGCGAGCGTCTTCGCGGCCTCGAGGATGCGTTCGCCGTACGGGAGGTCGATGGCCCACGGCGCCCCCGGCCACAGGATGGTCTCGGCCTGGTCCAGGAGGCCCTGGATTGCCAGGAGCTGGCGGAGCTGGCCCTGGATCCGGAAGTCGCTGCAGGCGATGACGACGGCCCGGCAGTCCTCGCCGGCAGGAGCGACCTGGACCGCCCCTCCCAGGACCCGGGCCACGTCCGCGACCTGGTGGGACCGGATGGAGCCCTGCGGGAGGGGCCGATCACCCCGGACCAGGTAGTGGTTCCGCCGCCCGACCCGGGTCCGCTCCAGGTACCCGGTGACCACGAGGTCGTTCACGATGTTCTGGGCGGCCCGTTCGGTGATCCCGACGGTGACCGCGATGTCGCGCAGGCGCAGGTCCGGCTGGCGCGTCAGCACCATCAGGACGAGACCGTGCGTGGACAGGAAGTTCCAGGTGGGCTCCACCGAGCAGGGGCGGAGGGACTCGAACCCCCAACCACCGGTTTTGGAGACCGGGACTCTACCAATTGAGCTACGCCCCTGGGGACCGACCGGCGCGCGAGCGCAGCCGGTCCGGCCGACGGCCAGTATAGAGGCGGGAGACGGGCGGGAACCCCTCGCGGGACAGCGGCGGATACCGGCCGGATTCCCTACGCGGGATGCGTGATTTCTCGAAATCCCCGGCCTAGACTGTGCCTCGCGGACGCGTCGCGCCGGCCCCGGAAGCGAGAGTCCATGAACGAGTCCGGTCAGTCCGGCTTATCCGGCATGGCAGGTGACCCAAAGCGCCGTCTGTTCTCCTCGAGGCGTTCCGCGTCCCCCTCCCTCGGTGACCCCCGCCTGGAGGCGGTGATCGCAACGGCGCACCAGGCGATCGCGGAGCGCTTCGAGGAGAGCCTTCGAGTGATCGCGGACAACGCGCTGGCCACGATGCGGCAGGTGGCCGACGACGTCTGGCACGCCACCGGCACCGAGGTGAAGGACCTCAAGGAACGGATCCTCCGGGACCTGTCCCGCGAGCAGGCCATCCGCGGCCTGATCGCCCACAGCGACGATCGGTTCCAGGCCCTGGACGTCCGGGTGGCCCGGATCGAGGAGGGCATGTGGCGGGTCGACCAGGCCGCCACGGCCATCAAGGAAGCCCTGACCGCCGGCAACCTCGAGGGGCTTCGCGAAGCCCTCCGGGGCACGGAAGGCCTCGACGCGCAGGAGATCCGCGCCCTCCGGGAACAGGTGGAGCGGTCGCTGGAGGGACAGAGCGAGTTCGCCGTCCGGGTGAGGGACTGGCTTCAGGCCGCCGCGACGGCCCAGACCGGCTTCGCCCGGGAGCTGGCGCAGCGGGTGGAGACGGCGATCGCGGCGCAGGGCGGGGCCACCCCGGGCACGGAGCCGAACGGGCTCGACACCGTCCGCGATCGCCTGACCGCGATGCAGGAGTACCTCGGCTCCGTCGTCCAGTACCTGGGCGAGCGGGACCGGGCCCTGATCGACTGGCTCCAGACGCTGGCCCGAAACCAGGCCGGGGAGATGCGCACCGAGGTGGAGCGGGTCCTCCAGGCCATCGAGCAGCGCCTGGAGACCCGGGCCGAGCAGGCCGACTTCAGCGTCCGCGACGCCATCGCGCTGCACGCGCAGAGCGTCCACGACCAGATCGAGCAGCAGGCCCGCATCGTGGCCGAGAGCCTGGGCGTCCTGGAGACCAAGGCCATCGCCCGCATCGAGGAGCAGTCCCGGCACGTGGAGTCGCTGGCCGAGCAGCTTCGAACCGAGACCGAGGACGTCAAGCGCCTGATCCTGGAGCAGGCCGGAACCGCCGAGATCACCCACGAGCTGGACGAGCGGCTGGGCCGGCTCATGGAGATGATGTCGTCCGCGCTGGGATGGACCGTCGACCGGCTGGAGGAGGCGATCGGCCGGGAGGTCCTGCGCTCCGTGGAGGTCGGCATGGCCGACCTGGTGGCCATGCTCGACCGCAGGTTCGTGGACCTGGAACGCTCCATCGGAGACCGGGTCGAGCAGATGGACCGGGCCATGCGGGCGGGACTCGGGGCCCTGGAGGAGTCGCTGGTGGAGCGGTCCGGCGAGGCCATCGACGAGATCCTCGCCTCCCGGCTGGTCCCGACCACGGCCGAGCTCACCAGCGCCGCCGTCGGGATCCGGGAGTCAGCGAAGTCCCTCGAGCTCATCCAGCAGACCTTGGAGGCGAGCATGGCCCGGGTGCTGGACGACCGTGTGGCCGCGCTGGCCCGCATGGTCCGCTCGGACCACCAGGCCCTGGCCGAGCGGCTGGAGGTGGTCGAGCAGCAAGCCGCCGCCAAGGAAGCGATCCGCGCGGTCAACGAGCTCGCCGCCGCCATCCCGGCCGAGATCGGCGACGCCCTGGACAAGCGGCTGGCCATGGTGGCAGAGGTGTTTCGCCGGGAGAACCGCTCCACGGCCGACGTGGTGGTCAAGGTCGGCGGCGCGCTGGCGGACCGGATGGATCGCTCCGTGGCCAAGATCGGCGACCGGTTCGACCGCGAGGTGGAAACCGTGGTGGACCAGCTGGGCGACACCATGGCCACCGTGGCCACCGGCCTCCAGCGGACCACGGCCGGCCGCAACCGGGCTTCCTGAGAACCCGAGCGGAACCCAAACGCTGGGAACCGGGCGAGGCTCTCGCCGCTACATCGCGCCGTGCGTCATGGCACGGCGGGCGATGCGCCACCACAGCAGGGCGATGGCGGTCGCGCCGACCGCCGCGCCCGTGAGCGAGGCCACCGCGTAGCCCGTCCGGGGCATACGGACCATCCCCGCCAGGCGGTTCCTGGCCGCCCGGAGCTCCGCGATCGAGACCACCCGCCCCGGGCCGGTCCCGGCGTGGACGACCTCGAGGGTGCGCTCCAGGAACCCCGGATCCGGCTCGACCTCGACCGAGCGGAGGCCTTCCAGGGAGCTCAGCAGGCTCCGGAGGGAGGCCAGCACGGCGCTGCATCCCTGGCAGGAGGCCAGGTGGTGTTCCACGTCCCCCGCGGGCCGCGGACCCCAGTCGGCGTACTCGGGAAGGAGCTCCCGGACCTCCTCACACGTCACCGCCACGATCCGAGCCTCCCGTGATGATGTCCGCCAGGCGCCGCCGGGCCCGGTGCAGCCGCACCTTCACGGCTCCCTCCTCCACGCCCAGCTCGTCCCCGATCTCCCGGCACGACAGCCCGTAGACGTCCTTCAGGATGACCACGACCCGCTGGCCCTCGGGAAGCTCCGCCAGGGCCCGGGTCAGCTCGTCGGAGTCCACGGTTTGCTGCTCGATCTGTTCCGGCGCCGGCTGGTCGAGCTCCTCGCCCGGCACGACGTCGCCGAATCTCCCCCGGCGCCGGAGCGCGCTCACCGCGCAGTTCGCGACGATCCGATACATCCATGTCTCGAACCGAGCCTCCTCCCGGAAGCCAGCCAGCCCCCGGAAGATCCGGAGGTAGGCCTCCTGCGCGACGTCCTCGGCCTCGGCCCGGTCGCCGACCAGCCGGTACGCCACCGAGTACACCCGCCGATGGGTCTGGGCGACCAGCTCCTCGAAGGCGGCGGGATCGCCGGCCTTCGCCGAGGCCAGCAGGTCACGACCGACCATCCGACCTCCTGTAAGACGCGACTACCCGCCGGTAGGTTACGGAGCGGTAGGAAGTTCCCCGGAAGCGCGAGGGCGGGCCCGCGGCCCGCCCGACACGGCTCCGGCATTCGGGCTCGCCCTCAGGCCAGTTCCACCTCTGCGCGGCTGTTCTTGATCGGATACTCGCTCACCCCCGCGCGCTCGACCCGGACCCAGACGTCCAGCTTGGCACGTTTGGTGCCCGGGTCGAGCTCGGCGATCGTCCCACCCGCCTCGATGGTCTCGTCCATGAACACCACGGCCCGGAACTGCACGCCGATGGCCTTCAGCGCGGCGGGGTCCCCCAGCCACCGGGTCAGCCCGGTGGTGAGGTGGGCCATGGTGAACATCCCGTGGGCGATGATCCCCGGGAAGCCCACGCTGCGGGCGAAGTTGTCGTCCTGGTGCAGCGGGTTCTGGTCCCCGGACGCGTCGGCGTAGGCCTTCACATCCTCCCGTTTCACCACCTTGGCGTGCACGGGGATCTCGTCCCCCACCTTCACGTCGTCGAAGCGCACGGTCGCCGCCATCTAGCCGCCCCCCGTGCCCCGGGAGATGATGGTCGAGCGCATGACCACGACCACGTCACCCGACGCGTCCCTGATCTCGGACTCGGTGACCAGGAACTCGTTGCTCTTCTTCGCGTAGATGTCGGCGATCCGGGGCGTCGCCGTCAGCACGTCGCCCACCACGACGGGCCGCCGGAGCTCGAACTCCTGCTCCCCGTGCACCACCCGCGAGTAGTCGAGGCCGAGCTCGGGGTCCAGCACCACCTGGCCGCTGGTCTGGAGCTGCATCGTGGTCGGGAACGTGGGCGGCGCCACCTGCTCGGGGAACCCGGCGGCCTTCGCCGCCTCGGCGTCGCGGTAGATCAGGTTGTCGTCCCCGATGGCGTCGGCGAACTGCACCACGCGGTCCCGCTCCACGGGGAAGCTGATCTCGCCGTACTCCTTGCCCTTCAGCGACTGGTTCAGCGGCATGGCGGCTTCACGTTCCCCTTCACGTCCCCAGCATGGCACCGGTCACCGGGATGATGGCACCCGAGACGTAGTCCGATTCCGGCGAAGCCAGGAACAGGTGGACGTTCGCCACGTCCTCCGGCTGGCCCGCGTACCCGAGGCCGATGACCATGAGCGCCATCTGCCGGTTCGGCTCCGGGATCCCCATGTCCGATCCCTCCTGCTTCGCCGCGGTCAGCCGGGTCTCGATGAACCCCGGCGCCACCGCGTTCACGTTGATGTGGAACGACCCCAGCTCCCGGGCCAGGGTCCGGGTCAGCCCGATGATCCCGCCCTTGGCCGCGGTGTAGTTGGCCTGGCCGGGATTGCCCTGAAGGGCCGCCGAGCTCGAGGTGAACACGATCTTGCGGTGGTAGGCGGGCTGGCCCTGCTCCCCCATCTCCCGCTTGGCCGCGTCCCGCATGTACGGCATGGCGGCCAGCGTGGAGTGGAAGGCCGTCTTCAGGTTCACGTTCAGGACGAAGTCCCACAGCTGGTCGTCGAGGTTGTGGAAGGTCTTGTCCCTGGTGATGCCGGCGTTGTTGATGAGCACGTCGACCGAGCCGAACTCCTCGGCGGCCTGCGCCATCATGGCCCGGGCCTGCTCGAGGTCCACCGTGTCGTGCGTGGAGACCGCGGCCCGGCCGCCCGCCTCCTCGATGGCCTGCACCGTCTCCTTGGCCGGATCGGCGTCGACGTCGTTCACGACCACGGCCGCGCCTTCCCCGGCCAGCCGGATCGCGGTGGCCCGGCCGATCCCCCGGCCCGCGCCGGTCACGACGGCCACCCTGCCTTCCAATCGGGACACGGTTCCTCCTTCGTTCGCGGGCGGGATCCCTTGCCGGCATCCGGCTCCCCGAACCGCGAACCGGTCCCGGAACGCTACCCGAGCGGTCCAACCGCCATCAACTCGCGGCCGGGCCCGGGTGGAGCCACCCCGAGGGGGATGCTCGAAGCGCGGACCCCTTCCCCGTAGCATTTCCCCCGATGGCGTCGCGGAACCGCCGCATCCGGGTCCTGATCCTGGACCAGCAGGTCATGTTCGCCGAAGCGCTCCGGGTCGCGCTCGGAGCCGAGCGCGACCTGCAGG
>JALYLZ010000161.1 GCA_030774015.1 Actinomycetota bacterium
TCCGAAGGAGAGGGCTACAGCGGACCCTCCAGGAGCCATGGAAGGAGGACCCCGAACCCGCTAGCATCCAACCCAGGTGCTCCCGTTTTCGACCGGCCACCGCTACAGGTTTCGACCGGCCTTTACAGCCACGGGTCACATGTTGAAGGGGCAGTTGGGGGGGAGGCTGGAGGCACGTGAGACCCGGTCCGAAGATAGACGAACCTATCGGCGCCATTCTTGAATCAGCCCGACGATGCCTCGACGCTGTAGCAGGACGGCCGACTTGATCAAACGCCGGGCGAGGATTCTGCCTGCGAGATGGCCCACGCTGCGTTGATCAGGCCGATGTGGCTGAACGCCTGCGGGAAGTTGCCCAGTAGCTCACCGGTCTCCTCGTCGACCTCCTCGGCCAGGAGGCCGACGTCGTTGGCGAAGGCGATGGCACGCTCGAAGACTGCCCTTGCCCGGTCCACCTTGCCGGCTCGGGCCAGCGCCTCGGCCAGCCAGAACGTGCACAGGAGGAACGTGCCCTCGGTTCCTTCCAGGCCGTCCACGCCCTCCTCGGCTCGGTACCGGAACACCAGCCCGCGGTCGTCGGTGAGGTCCCGCTCGGTGGCGTCGATGGTGGCGAGCATGCGGGGGTCGTCCGCCGGCAGGAACCCCACGATGGCCATCATCAGGTTCGACGCGTCGAGCTCGGACCCCCCGAAGTACTGGGTGAACGCGCCGGCCTGGTCGGACCACCCGCGTTCCTGGATGGCGGCCCGGATCTCGTCGCGGGTCCGCGTCCAGTCCTCCACGCGGGCTTCCCCTCCGATCAGGGGGGCCATGTCGATGGCCCGATCGAGCGCGACCCAGCACATCAGCTTGGAGTACAGGAAGTCCCGGGGCTCCCCCCGGACCTCCCAGATCCCCTGGTCCTTCTCCTGCCACCGGCTCGCCGCCGCGTCCGCCACCTGGACCAGGAACGCCTTGGTCGCTTCGTCGATCTCCGACAGCTGGTCGCGCAGCCGGTAGGCCGCGTCCAGCAGCTCCCCGTACACGTCCAGCTGCCGCTGGTCCCACGCCCCGTTGCCCACCCGGACGGGACGACTGTCCCTCCACCCGGACAGGTGCGGCAGGGTTCGCTCCGACAGGTCGTGCTCCCCGCCGATGCCGAACATGATCTGGAGGTCGCGGCCCCCGACCACCTGCGATGCCACCGCGCCGGTCATCCAGGAGAAGAACTTCAGGGCCTCGTCGGGGCACGCCGCCACCCACAGGGCGTCGAGGGTGAAGGAGGCGTCCCTGACCCAGGCATAGCGGTAGTCCCAGTTGCGCTCGCCGCCCACGCCCTCGGGGAGCGAGGTGGTGGGCGCGGCCACGATGGCCCCGGTGGGCTGATACATCAGCGCCTGGAGCACCCGCCCGGAGTGGTACACGAGGTCCTCCCATGGCCCCTCGTACGCCTGGTGGACGCCGGACCAGGTTCGCCAGGCCTCCACCGTTCCCTCGATCCCCTTGGCGATCTGGTCCTGGGTCCACGGGGCCGGTTGGTCGGGGTCGAACGACGTGCGCCACTGCTGGGCGAAGCCGGCGTCCTCGCCCTCGCGCAGGGAGAACCTGAACCGGGCGGTCGAGCCCTCGATCGTGGCCGGCCGGTCGGTGGAGAGCAGCGATCGCATCGCTCCGCCGCGGGCTTCGATGCCGGCCTCGGTCGCAGCGAGGAGCGGCGAGATCAGCCCGTACTCGGGCCGGGGGGCGAACTCCACCTCGATCTCGACCTCCCCCGAGGTGCACTCGATCCGGCGGAGGAGCGCCCGGGAAGCGCCGGCCCCGAGGTCGTGGCCGTGTTCGGTGGGGTCCAGGGCCATGGCGTCGGTGAGCACGGCGGTGCCTCCGTCGGTTCGGAAGGTCGTCTCCAGGACCATGGTCCGGTCGAGGTATCGGCGCTCGGCGGTGAACTCACCGGTGGGGGCGATGGAGTGGTGACCTGCCGACTGGTCCAGGATCCTGGCGAACACCGCCGGGCTGTCGAATCGGGGCCGGCACAGCCAGTCGATGGATCCGCTCCGGCTCACCAGGGCGGCCGAGTGACAGTCGGAGATCAGCGCGTAGTCGGCGATCGGCGTTGTGCTCATTGGCCCCTCCCTGGTGATCTCTACGGGGAACCCGGATCCGCTCCGCCGAGTTCCGACCTACCGTCTCTCCCGATGGTCCCGCGTTACACACGCGGGGAAGGAGGGGCCCTCGAGCGCTGTCAGCCGAGCGCTGCCTGGAGCTGGCGGAGGAAGCGGGGGATCACGCGCTTCTCCTGATAGCGGGCGAAGGTCTTCTCGAGGGGCTTGAACAGGCCTCGGCCTTCGCCCCCTGGGCGGGCAGAATTGGTCGCTACTTCGATTTCTTCGCCGAACGCTTTGGCGCACGCTGGCTGAGCGCGCTCGCCGCTGCGGTCTTCGAGGCCTTGCTGGTCCTCTTGTCACGGAGAACCTTCGACGCGGCCTTGGCCGCCCTGGATCCTGTCTTCCGCGATGCGGGCACTTGTCCACCTCCCTTCATGGAGAGACCCATCACTTTGACCTCCCGGTCCGGGAAGACAGCCCGGATTTCAAGCTCCCCGCCGATGGCGGTCACGTAGTTGCGCAGGGTGGAGAGGTAGACATCACCTTCGCGTTCCACACGCGAGACATTCGCTTGGGAGACGCCGAGGACATCGGCCACATCGACCTGCCGCAACTGCTGCGACTCTCGGAGTTCGAAAAGCGTTAGCGAGTCCCTGGCTCCTCGCTTGAACTCCTCGACTCGAGCGCGCCGACGAGGGTCGGCGTCGATAGCCGCCCGCAGCTCGTTGAAGTTTCGTCTCGCGCTCATTTCAGCTCTCCCTCTCGTCGTAGTTCCTCGAGATGCTCGTCGTACAGCCGATCCGCAATCGGGACCATGTGCTCATACCATTGCTTCCATCGCCCAGTCTTGTCACCTCCGATGAGCAGGATCGCCATCCGTCTCGGATCGAAGATGAACAGCACTCTCAAGTTGCCCTTCGGCGGAATCAACTCTTTCATGTTCGAGTGGCGGGAGATCTCGATGGGCGCCACCAGGGGGCGCCGGAGCCCGGGACCCTCTTCTTGGAGGATCTCAACGACAGCATCGATTGCATCCTGCTCCACCTCGGAAAGGGTGTTCCACCAGGCTCCGAATTCATCCGTGAACTCGACCTCCCAAGCCACGAATAGTCCACGACGTGTGGGCGGGGATCCGCTCGGACAGCCTGAACTGCCGCTCCTGCACCCACGACTCGGAGCTCTCGTGCGCGGTCATCGACGAGACGTGCGATCCGCGCGAGCCGGTCGACCCCCCGCCCGCCTACCGAGCGGACGCGCTAGGACTCGACCGCCGGAGCGCGCGGGTCTACGAGCGCCAGCCAGGAGGGGACCCGTGCCTTCGTTCCTCGGGCCTCTGCCAGCCGCAGGAGCTTCGCCTCGACGAATCGCTGGTCGCGCTGCTCTCCGAGGCGGATCGAGCCCTTGGGAGACTCGATGGCGCAGTGGGCGTGCTGCCTGATCCGGACCTCTTCGTGCTCCAGTACGTCCGTCGGGAGGCCGTCCTCTCGAGCCAGATCGAGGGGACGCACGCTTCGCTGATGGACGTCCTTGAGTTCGAGGCCGAGATGGAGCGGGCCGAGCGGCGGGTCGACGTCGCCGAGATCATCAACTACGTCGGGGCCATGAACCACGGCTTGGCCCGCCTCGCGGAGCTTCCCCTGTCGCGGCGTCTCCTCTGCGAGGTGCACGCCAAGCTCATGGAGGGTGTCCGCGGCGGTGAACCTCACAACACACCGGGCGAGGTCCGTAGATCGCAGAACTGGATCGGGGGCGGCTCACCCGCCACGGCCCGGTTCGTCCCGCCTCCGCCCGAGCTGGTGTCGGACGCCTTCGCCAACCTCGAAAACTACCTCCACGATCCAGAACCGGTCCCGCCGCTCCTGAAGGCGGGCATCGCACACGCGCAGTTCGAGACCATCCACCCGTTCCTCGACGGGAACGGCCGGACCGAGAGACTGCTGATCACGTTCTGGCCGACTGAGCAGGGCGTCCTGCGGAGACCGCTCCTGTACACGTCCCTGTACTTCAAGGACCACCGGGACGACTACATCGACAGGCTCCAGGCCATCCGGGACGACGGGGACTGGGAAGGCTGGCTCGCCTTCTTCCTCGACGGAGTGGCGAGGTGGCCACCGAGGCCACCGAGACGGCGACCCGGATCACGGACCTACGAGAGCGGGATCGGGCCCGGGTCGGTGCCGGTCTCGGCCGACGCGCCGCCTCGGCGCTCGCCCTGCTCGATCAGCTGTTCAGGCAGCCCGTGGTGTCCGTGAAGCTGGTGCAGGCGATGCTCCAGGTTTCCCAGCCAACCGCATCGGCTCTGGTGCGCGATCTGGCGGAGGTCGGGTTGCTTCGCGAGATCACGGGCCGCCGACGGAACCGTCTGTTCGCGTATGGCGAGTACCTGGACCTGTTCCCCGAAGCGACCGCCCGGCAGTAGAAACCAACGCTTGGGCCCCCTTGAGGTCGTGTCAGCACCTCGCACTAGCGTTGCGGGCGTGGAGCCGTACAACTCACGCGCCGGCCGGGGCGGGTTGCGCTCCCTGAGCATCGTCGAAGACGTCATCCGATCCGAGCGAGGGGCGCAACTCCAGCACTTCGATGCCCTGGACGCGAAGGCCGGCGTCATTCTGGGGTTCGCCGGCGCCCTCGCCGCACTCGCGCCTCTTCGTGTCAACCTCATCGTCGAGTCGGGCCGCTGCGTCGCCCTCGCCGGTGCCTTGCTCGCCCTGTGGGCGTTCTGGCCACGGCGTCACGGCACGGTCGACCTCCGGGCGTTCCGAGATCGGTATCTCGCGGCGGAACCGGGGCTCGCACGACTCCGACTGGCCGACACGCAGTCGCCTCAAGGCTTCCATGGGTTTCCTCGCGATGGGGGCCGTTCTCATCGGTCTCGGTGTGCTCGTAGACTGGTTCAGGTGAGTATGGAGTCTGAGCCGCAGGAAGCGACGCCCCAGGAGCCAGCCACGGATGGGGAGGAGGCACCGCCTCCATTTCAGCCGGACCCTGAGATCGTCACCGTGCTCGAGCGGGGGCGCGATCGTGCTGAGGAAGCGCGCATGCGGGAGGCCGTTCGAGAGCAGGGAGATCGTCGGTAGACTCGCACGCGCGCGCCTCCGTTTCTGCCTCGTCTACTTCTCGGTCGATGACCTGCAGGCGGCTCTCGAACGGGTCCGCGCGGCCGGCGGCGAGGTCGTCCATCCCGGCGAGCGCTGGGTCGTGTGCCGTGACTCTGAGGGCAGCCCCTTCGGGCTGGCGCAGGGAAGCCTGAGCGAAGGAGTCTCGGATGCCGACGGACGACATGAAGGAGCTGTGGGATCGGTGGATCGAGCTGTGGAACGGCGACCTCGCGCTGGCTGAGCGGATCATCCACCCGGAGCTCGCCATCCACCGGATCCCTCCCCCACGGATCCCCGATCAGCTCGGCGGGCGGGAGGGCCTGATCGCATGGATCGAGCAGACGCGCTCGCTCTTCCCCGACCTGCGGTTCACCGTCGAGGTCGGGCCGATCGTGGACGGCGGGATGGTGGCCGGTCGCTGGATCGCCGAGGGCTCCTACCAGGGCGGCATCCCGGGCAGCACCGCGCCGGCCGGCACCCTGGTGCGCTTCCACGGCAACGACATCTGGCGGGCAGACGGCGGGCTGATCCGCGAGTACTGGCTGAGCGACGACCTCCTGGACCTGATGCAGCAGCTGGGCGTGATTGCCTCGGGCTGAGGCCCGCTCAGTCCTGCACGGACTGGAGGAAGCTCCGGACCTCGATAGTGAAGCGCTCGGCGGCCTCGACGTCGCAGAGATGGCCGGCTCCGGGGATGACCACGAGCTTCGATGCTGGGATCGCCTGGTGGAGGTCCTGGGCCACCCTCAGCGGGGAACGCACATCCTGGTCGCCGTACAGCAGCAGGGTCGGCACATCGATGCGCGGAAGGACGTCGCGGAGGTCGGCTTCGGACCCGAACGCGCGCACGATCGTTCGCTGCCCCGCCGGATGGAACTCGGACAGGATCGCCGTGACCTCCTCGACCAGGTCCGCCGGTGCCGATTCCGTGAGGAGGCCGGGGATCCATTCGCGCGCCCAATGATCGGGCGGGAGGTCGGCCAGCCGCAGCCACTGGTGGAGGCGCTGCTGGACGAGCTCTGGGGCAAGCGAGCCCGCCCATCCCGCGTAGGCCGAGGCCAGCACCAGCGTCTTCGGGACGCTGGGATGGCGGCGGTAGAGCTCCAGAGCGAGGACGGCTCCGAACGACAGTCCGGCCACGTGCGGCCCCTCCAGGCCGAGCGCTTCGATGAAGGCGGCCAGGCAGTCGGCGTAGTCGGGAGAGCGGAACGTCTCAGGCGGATCCGAAGACCGGCCGCAGCCGGGAGCATCCCACGCCACCACGGTGAACTCGTCGGACAGGGCCTCCAGCTGGCGCCGCCACTCCCTGCTGTCCAGAGGGCCCCCGTGCAGGAGGACGAGCGGTGGTCCCGTTCCCACCCGCTGATAGGCGATGCTGAGCCCCCCGACCTCGATCTGGTGCAAGGTCCGGGTAGGCGTCATGGCACGGGCAACGCCGACGAGACTGGCCGTTTGGGGAGCTAGCTGTACCTGGCCGATTCGAACAGCGCGATGATGTTCCCCTCGCTGTCCTTGAACCAGCACCCCCGCTCTCCCGGAGCGAACTCGGCGATCCCGTCCACGGTCTTGACCCCGGGGATGTCGTACTCCTCGAAGGTCACGCCCCGGGACTTGAGCGCATCCATCTCCGCGGAGAGGTCCTTCGCCATGAATCCCATGGCGGTCGCCTGGTTGGTCCCGGCGTACTGCGAGGGGTACACCCAGAACTCGGTGCCGTCGCCGGCCGAGTACTGCACGCCGCCCTCATCCTCCTGGGTCGGCTTGAGCCCCATCGTGTCGGCGTACCACTGCTTGGCCCGTTCGACGTCACTCGCCGGAAGCATCGCGGCGCAACGGCGCTCTTCGAACATCTCCCACCTCCTCGGGGTCGTGTGCGAGATGAGCATTGCGACCACCGGATCGGCTGTCAAACCGCGCTCGTGATCGGCTCGGAGGAATTCAGTCTGAAGCTGGAAGCGTGGAGGAGGCGCGTGATCCCCGCCTGCTGGTGGTTACGCCGGGAGCAGGCGGATGGCGGCGGGGCCGAGCTTGGTGGTGGAGTCGTTCAGGCGGAGGCCGACCATTCCGATGCGCCCGCGGACCCAGGCGCCGTCCTGGAGCACTTCCACCTGGAGGCCTCCTTCGACGGTCTCCGTGACCCGGAAGATCGTGTCCGGATCGATTTGGTAGACGCCTGAGGAACTCACCTGTCTAGTGTACCTGCGCCGGCGGCGGCTTGACGGCGTTTCAGGCCGCGAGCCACCCGCCGGCGAGAGAAATCCTGCACCCGCACACGGGCGCCACGTCCGGCTCTTGGGCCATGAGGCTCGTCGGGCTGTATAAACGAACCTGTGGGAGAGGCGGAGAAGGATCGCGGGGACGGGTCGGCGGGGGTGTCCGAGCCTCGGGGCGCCGGGGCCTTGCCCGCTTCACCGCGGTTGGCTTGCCCCTCCTGCGGATCGGATCGCACGCAGCCGTTCCTCCACGCCGGGCCCGGGGCTCGGGTGAACATGAAGTGCATGGACTGCGGGCACCTGTTCAAGGACCGGAACCTCCGGCGGTAGTTCCGATCGGGGGAGGGCGAGGCGGCTCAGGCCACCTCGGCGGCGATGCGCTCTCCCAGGCGGGCCAGGGCCTGCGTGGCCAGCGCCACGCGGGCGTGCGGGTCCCGGAAGCCGCCCACGTGGTCGGACTCGGCCTCACGGCCGGACTCGTCCCGGGCCAGGAAGTACTTCGTGCTGTCGGAATGGTCGGTGTGCAGCTCGACGATGAATCGGTCCATCGGATCCACCTCCTGAGGTCGCCGGTCGCCGGTCGCCGGTCGGTGGTCCATCCTCCCACGGCGTGGGGGGCGCTACGCCGGCCGAGGGGCCCGACGCCGGCACCTCACGGGAATCTCAACATGGCCGTCACATCGCCGGGACAGGCGCTGCCCGTCCGCCGTCGGGGCAAAGACGTACACTCGATGGAGACGCGACCCCGTTCTTGACGGGAGAAACCAGCACTCACGGGATCGCTTCCTCTGATCCCGTCCCACCGTTGGCTTCAGCGCAGGGCCTGATACCCCGAGCGATTCGCTCTCGATCTGGTTCCAGTTGGCCCGAGCGGTCTGGACACCGAGCAGTGAAGGAGAGCGATTTCATGAGACACGTGCGCGTCGCAACCTACGCGATCAACAAGGGCACCTTCCAGGAAGTGGCCGACCGCGCCAAGGAGGGCATGCTCCCGAAGTTCCAGGCGCAGCCGGGCTTCATCCGGTACGGCGTTGCCGACGTCGGTGACAGCACCCTCCTGTCGATCAGCCTGTGGGAGACGCACGACCAGGCCAACGCCGCCGCCCCCGTGGCCGCGACGTGGATCAAGGACAACATGACCGGCGAGATCGAGCTGCGCTCGAACTACGTCGGTGACTTCGCCTTCTACCAGGGCGTACCGGCCAAGGTCTGAGCGAGTCGCTGGGAGTCGACCGCGCAGAGGGAAGGCGCGGCCGTTTTTCACGCGAAGGGAGTCCACCTCGGTGGGCTCCCTCGCTCGTTGGGCTGAACACCGATGGCATGGGCCGTCCTTCAGGCTTCCCCGGCTCCGCGATTAGCCGAGCGCGGTTTGGAGCTGGCTCAGGAAGCGGGGAATCACGCGCTTCTCCTGGTAGCGGGCGAACGTCTTCTCCAGGGGCTTGAAGAGGCCGCGCCCTTCGCCTGTCAACTCCAGGGTCATGCGGGTACCGCCGTTCGCCGGCTCCAGACGGTAGCTGCCATCGGCCACGAAGGTTCCCTTGTTGACCTGCTTCCACGCCAGGAGGGTCGGAGGTTCCATGGCGGTGATCTCGGTGACCACCGTCTCCTTCTTTCCCCAGAAACGGTTCACGGTCTCGAACCGGCTGCCCACTCCCACCGGGCCATCGGTCAGCTGGCGGGACGAGAGGACATAGGGGCTGCGCCAGTCGGTCTCCTGCTTGGCCTCGGTCAGGAACCGGTAGACATCCTCGATGGGTTTGCCGAGCACGACACTTCCTGCGGAACGAGTGGTCACTGCTCCCCCTTCTCATGGCCGCTCGGGCGTGTGCAGCGTAGCTGATCCCGTGCGCCGGCTTGCCCGGTCAGATCCGGGCGATCGAACGGACCGGCAGGCGGGGGCCGAACCGGGGGGCGGTCAGGCCGCTCGACTCGAGCAGACGGATCACCCTTCCTCGCTGGCCCGCGTAAGGGGAAAGGAGCTCGAGCATCCGGTCGTCGGTGCCTCGTGGTTCGCCGGCGAGCGCCCAGCTGACCAGGTGGGGGAGGTGGTAGTCGCCGACGCTGACGGCGTCGGGATCGCCGAACGCCACCGCGGCCACTTCCGCGGCCGTCCACGCTCCGACGCCCTGGATGGCGCGGAGCCGCTCCGGCGACGTCAGGTGTTCGAGGCGTGCGGCGCGGCGGCCGATGTCGCGGAGAACCTCGGCTCGCCTTCGTTCGATGCCCAGGGGGTGGAGCTCGTAGTAGGGGGTCTCGGCCAGGCGCTGCGGGTCGGGTTGGAGGAGGAGTCCGGCGGGACCGGGAGCCGGTTCGCCGAGGGCTCGCACCAGCCCTCGGTAACTGCTGCGGGCCCCCTTGCCCACGACCTTCTGTTCCAGGATCGCTGGAATCAGGGCTTCCACCACGGCGTTGGTTCGGCCGATGCGGAGGCCGCGGAACCTGCGGTGCAGCTCGTGGACGATCCGGTGCTGCGGGCGGAAGTCGACCGGGTCGTCGTGGAGGCCGAGCAGGTCGGGGGCGGCTTCCAGGAGCCACGAGGCGCCCGGGCCGCACGCCTGCACGACGATGGTTCCGTTCTCGCTGGTGACGTGTTGCGTGGCCGGGCCATCGGGCGTCCGGGTGGCTCGCCAGATGCCGTCCGGCTCCACTCGGACCGTCGGGTCGCCGGTTCCGTGGGCCAGCCTGCCGAGGGTGAGGTGCAGGTCGAAGGGGAGCTGGGGTTCGAGCCGGCGTTCCTTCACGATCAGGAGAGTAGATCGCGGAGCTGACTCGGGCTGATGTTGCCGCCGCTGCACATCAGGGCGACCTTCTTGCCGGCCAGCCCGAGCTTCAGGGCCGCCGCCAGGGGGGCGGCGCCCGCGGGCTCCACGAGGTTCCTGGTCTTCTCGATCATGTGGCGGGTGGCGCTGCGGATCTCGTCGTCGCTGACCAGGACGAAGTCGTCCAGGTGGTCCCACAGGATCCTCTGGGGGAGGTCGAACGCGGTCCGGGTGGCCAGGCCTTCGGCGAACGTCTCCATGCGGTCCTCGACCAGCTTGCGGGCCTGCCAGGACCTGAACGCCGCCGGCGCCGCCTCGGACTGCACGCCGACGGCGCGAGCCGGGTGGCCCATGCCCTTGACCACCACGCAGGCGCCCGCGGCCGCGCTGCCTCCGCCGATCGGGACGATGATCGCTTCGACGTCCGGCTGGTCCTCGAGGATCTCCAGCGTGAGGGTGCCGACTCCGGCGAGGAGAGGCGGCTCGTCGCCGGAGTGCACGTAGCGGTGCTGGGCGGCGGCCAGCGCCTCGGCGTGCTCGCGGGCCTCGTCGTAGTCGCGGCCGTGGAAGACGATCTCGGCGCCGAGCGCTTGCATCGACTCGACCTTCACCGGGTTGGCGTTCTCGGGGACGCAGATGAGGACCCGCACGCCGAACAGGTGGCCGGCGTACGCCAGGGACTGGCCGTGGTTGCCGGTGGAGGCGGCGATCAGGCCCCGGCGGCGCTCGTCCTCGGTGAGCTGTAGGACGAGGTTGACACCGCCCCGGACCTTGAACGCGCCGACCGGCTGGTGGTTCTCGTGCTTCACCCACACCTCGGTGCCGACCAGCTCGTCGAGCGCCGGATAGTTGAACAGCGGCGTCCGGTGCAGGTAGGGCGCGATGCGGCGGCGGGCTTGGAGCACGTCGACGATGGTGGGCGGCTCCATGGCCCCAGATGGTACGCGGGATGTGCCATCCACCTGCCATGCGGAACCTTTGCCAAGGTGCCAGACTAAATAAGGTTCACCGAGTATCCTTATTTAACATCGGACCTAGCAAAGGATCGGGATGGCGAGCACCCGAGCGGGCCACTACGAGCGTCAGAGGGGAGGATACCGGGCCTTCCTTCCCAGGCCGCTGCCGCCTGGGGATCTTCGCCTCGACGAATCGCTCGTGGCGCTGCTCTCGGAGGCAGACCGGGCGCTCGGGAGGTTGGACGGGGCCGTGAGCGTCTTGCCCGATCCGGACCTCTTCGTTCTCCAGTACGTCCGGCGAGAGGCGGTCCTTTCGAGCCAGATCGAGGGTACGCACGCCTCCCTGATGGATGTCTTGGAGTTCGAGGCGGAGATGGAGCGTGCCGAACGACGCGTGGACGTCGCAGAGATCATCAACTACGTCCGGGCAATGAACCACGGCCTGGCTCGCCTCTCGGACCTTCCGTTGTCCAGGCGCCTCCTGTGCGAGGTGCATGGCAAGCTCATGGAAGGTGTCCGGGGCAGCGAACCGCAAAGGACGCCGGGCCAGTTCCGGAGGTCTCAGAACTGGATCGGAGGCGGTTCCCCGGCCACGGCCCGCTTCATCCCGCCCCCGCCCGAATTGGTCTCGGACGCTTTCGCCAATCTCGAAAGCTACCTACACGATCCGGAACCTGTCCCTCCTCTCCTCAAGGCTGGCATCGCGCACGCGCAGTTCGAAACGATCCATCCGTTCCTTGACGGTAACGGCCGGACCGGGAGGCTGCTCATCACGTTCTGGCTGACCGAGCAGGGGGTCCTGCGTAGACCGCTGCTGTACACGTCCCTCTACTTCAAGGAGCATCGGGACGACTACATGGCCCGGCTCCAGGCCGTCCGGGACGACGGAGATTGGGAGGGTTGGCTCGCGTTCTTCCTTGATGGTGTGGCGCAAGTGGCGACCGAAGCCACCGAGACGGCCACCCGGATATCGGACCTCAGGGAACGGGACCGAGCTCGGGTCGGCGTCGGGCTCGGCCGTCGAGCCGCATCGGCCCTCACACTTCTGGACCGGCTGTTCCGTCAGCCCGTGGTGTCCGTGAAGCTAGTGCAGGAATTACTCCAAGTTTCCCAGCCAACGGCGGCCGCGTTGCTGCGTGAGCTCGCTGAGGTTGGCTTGCTTCGTGAGGTAACGGGCCGGCGCCGGAACCGTCTGTTCGCCTATCGGGAGTACCTGGACCTCTTTCCCGGCGCGACCGCGCGCGATTGAACGTCCAGACCATGGCGCAGCCGATTTGCGTCTGGACGCGACCGGCCCCGCAATCAGTCGCGGGGCACCGAGGCGATCGGCTCCGTGGGCGCCGGCGCCGGGGGCTTCTCGTGGCCGTCCGGCGCCGCGGAGGCCGCGGTCAGCCTGGCGACGGTCGCCTCGAGCTCGGCGAGCTTGGCCTCCAGGGCGGACGTGGACGCCAGCGGCGGCGGTGAGGCGTCGCCGGAGGCCGGATCAGTGTCCTTTCCGGCTCCGGCGCGGATCTTGCCGTACTCGACCACCGCAGACGACGCGAAGTAGAACCCGATCACCACGCCGAACAGCGAGGTGAGGTTGCTCATCAATGTTCGGCCGAAGTCGTGGACGGTGTTCGTGGAGAACAGGAAGATCGCCACGGCGGCGAAGAAGACCATGGCGAACGCGGTGGTGAGAGCGGTGCGGACCTCGGAGCTCTCGAACGGATGGTAGCGCCGGCCCTGATGGCCGAGGGACAGGGTCCCCAGGAACGAGACCACGCCGATGGCGAAGATCGCTCCCATCCGGGTCTGGTTGAGGTTCTGGAAGATGATCCCGATCAGTTGCGCCGCGGAGAGGATCACGATCAGGGCCACGCCGATCCAGATGGCGTTCAGCCGGAATCGCGAGCCGCGACGGGGAATCGAATGGCTTTCCGTCGGGGCGGGAGCCCGGCTCTCCGAATCCGGCATGCGCATCGTCTCCTTACGCGAGTGGTCCCCGAGGGCATCTTGGTCGCGAGGGATGATCGTGTCCAGGCCCGGCCGGGCCGGCCGGACCGGGGCGTACTCCGACCCTACGTCGGGATGACTGACGTCTCGCGCTCGGGCGCGGCTGCCGTGATCCGGTCGACGGGCTCGTTCAGGGCCCGGAGGCGCCCGAAGATCGGCAGCGCCAGGAAGGTGAACAGGCCTCCCACCACGAACCCGACCGGCACCGATCGCTCCTGGGACAGGAATCCCAGGCCGGTCTGCCCTCCGACGCTTCCCAGGCTTCCCACCAGGGAGTCGAACGAGACCAGGGTGGCTCGCTCCGAGGTGGGGATGGAGGCGTGGAGGTACGTCTGGCGGACCGGCGAGAGGACCCCGCCGGCGACGGCGCCCAGCAGGAACACCGGCACGGCCACCCAGAAGGTGCGGAAGGTCCCGGTGGCAACCATGGTCGCGGCCGTGACCGCCGACGCCCCGAGCAGGATCGTGGTCCGCCTCCGGCCCGGCTTCACCAGCCGTCCGACCAGGACGTTGCCGGCGATCCCGGCCAGGGAGAAGAACGCCGCGATCAGGCCCGAGAGCCAGATGGCGTTCTTTCCGTACAGGTCCAGGAAGTAGGGCTGCCACGCGTACCAGGCCCACGAGAAGAACCCGTACGACAGGAACGAGTACATGACCAGCAGGCGGACGGACGGCTTCCGCCACCCGTAGGTCATGCCGGCTCGGGCGACCGTGCGCATCTCGCCGACCACGCCGCGCAGGTGCATGGCCCGGGGCGTGAAGCCGATGTCGTGCATGGTCCGGACGCCCACGCCGAACGCCATGAGCAGCAACGCCACCCGGACCAGGTAGGGGATAGACAGGTTGAGCTGACCGAGCAGCCCGCCACCCACGGTTCCAATGAGCATGGCCACGCTCGACACGATGGAGGCCCGGGCGAACACGCGGTCCAATTCCTGCTCGTATCCGGTGGCCTTGAGCGCGTCCACCAGCCACGCCTCCACCGCGCCCGAATAGAACGTGTAACCGAGGCCCAGGATCACCCCGGCCAGGCAGAACAGGAGCAGGCCCCCTTTGATGGCCGCGACGCCCACGTAGGCCAGCGTCCCCACGGCCAGCGTGGCCTCGGACAGCAGGAACGAGACCCGGCGTCCCAACGTGTCCGCCACGACGCCGGTGGGGATCTCGAACAGGGCCATGGCGGCGGTGAACGCGGCGTTGGCCAGGAACACCTGGAAGATCGACAGGCCTGCGTGCAGCAGGAACAGGGTGTTGATCCCCCAGATCAGCGAGGCCGATAGCGTGAACAGCCCGCTGATCACGAGGTACCCGCGGATCACGCGCTTCGGGTTCACTGCCGACGGTTACCGGTAGTCGTCGTCGTCCTCGTTCCAGGCCGCTCGGGCCTGTTCCTGGGCGTCGGCCTCGGGGACCTCGGGGCGTTCAGACGGGCGCTCGTTGGAGCCCCGGCGGAGCGGCTGGGCCTGCTCCTGGGCGTCGGCCTCGGGGACCTCGGAGTTGTCCGCGGCCCGCCGGAGGGGCTCCTCCCCCTCCTCTTCCTCCAGCTCGTCCTCGGCGCGGTCGGGGTCCGGAACCTCGGTCTCGGTCATCGAGGGCACTCTATCGGAACGGCGTCGGCCGGTCTCCGAGGGACCTGTACGCGTTCGCACAGGAAACTCCAAGCCACCGGAGCTTGAATGGAGTCCTCCTGGAAGTACCCCCCGGTGCGGCCCCCGGCCAACCCCCCTCCCGGGGGC
>JALYLZ010000162.1 GCA_030774015.1 Actinomycetota bacterium
CCTTCGGGCGGCTCCTGCCGTTTCCGCCGCTCAACGAGGCCCTCACGACGACTCGCCCGCCTTGGCCAGCTTGGCGCCCTGCTCCTCGGCCTCCTCGATCCCTCCGACCATGTAGAAGGCCTGCTCCGGCAGGTGGTCGTACTCGCCCTCCGCCAGGGCCTTGAACGACGCGATGGTGTCCTCCACCTTCACGTACTTGCCCGTGATCCCGGTGAACTGCTCCGCCACGAAGAACGGCTGCGACAGGAAGCGCTGGATCTTCCGGGCCCGCTGCACGATGACCTTGTCCTCCTCGGACAGCTCGTCGATCCCGAGGATGGCGATGATGTCCTGGAGGTCCCGGTACCGCTGGAGGATCTCCTTGACCCGCTGGGCCACCTGGTAGTGGTCCTCGCCCACGTACCGGGGGTCGAGGATCCGGGAGGTGGAGTCCAGCGGGTCCACGGCCGGGTAGATCCCGAGCTCCGAGATGGCCCGGCTGAGCACGGTGGTGGCGTCCAGGTGCGCGAACGTCGTGTGGGGAGCCGGGTCGGTGATGTCGTCGGCCGGCACGTAGATGGCCTGGAGCGACGTGATGGACCGGCCCTTCGTCGACGTGATGCGTTCCTGGAGCTCGCCCATCTCGTCGGCCAGCGTGGGCTGGTATCCCACCGCGGACGGCATCCGGCCGAGCAGCGTGGACACCTCCGAGCCGGCCTGGACGAACCGGAAGATGTTGTCCACGAACAGCAGCACGTCCTGGTGCTGCTCGTCGCGGAAGTACTCCGCCATGGTCAGCGCGGCCAGCCCCACACGCAGCCGCACCCCCGGCGGCTCGTCCATCTGCCCGAACACCAGCGCCGTCTTGTTGATGACGCCGGACTCCTTCATCTCCAGGAACAGGTCGTTGCCCTCGCGGGTCCGCTCCCCCACACCGGCGAACACCGAGACGCCGCCGTGCTGCTCGGCGACCCGGTAGATCATCTCCTGGATGATCACGGTCTTGCCCACGCCGGCGCCGCCGAACATCCCGATCTTGCCGCCCTGCACGTAGGGCTCCAGGAGGTCGATGACCTTGATGCCGGTCTCGAACATCTCGGTGCGGGCCTCGAGGTCCTCGAACCTCGGCGGGTCCCGGTGGATGGGCCAGTGGTCGTCGGCGTCGACGTGGTCGGTGTCGAGCGGCTCGCCCAGCACGTTGAACACGTGCCCGAGCACCTTCGTGCCGACGGGGACCGTGATGGGCTGCCCCGTGTTGTGCACCGGGGCGCCCCGGACCAGGCCGTCGGTGGGCTTCATGGCGATGGCCCGGACGGTGAAGTCGCCGATCTGCTGGGCCACCTCGCACGTGATCGTGGTGGTCTCGTCGTCGAGGGTCCGTTCGATCTGGAGCGCCGTGTCGATCTCCGGAAGGTCGTCCGGCGGGAACTCCACGTCCACCACCGGCCCGATCACCCGGACCACCCGGCCCGTCGTCGTCCCCTGCCCCTTGCCCCGGTGCCCGTTTCCGTCGTGCTCAGCCATCAGCCCACACCTGCCTTCTGGAGCGCCTCGGCCGCCAGGGCCTCCGCGCCGCCCACGATCTCCATGATCTCCGTCGTGATCTCCGCCTGCCGAGCCTGGTTGGCCACCCGGGTCAGCGACTTGATGAGCTCGTCCGCATTGTCCGTGGCCGCCTTCATGGCCCGCTGCCGCGCCGCGTGCTCGGAAGCGGACGATTCGAGCAGCGCGGCGAACACGCGCGTCTCCACGTACCGAGGGAGCAGCGAGTCCAGGATCTCCGACGCGCTCGGCTCGAAGATGTACAGGGGGTAGGGCCCTTCCTCCTCGACCTCGACCTCCTCCACCACCAGCGGGATGAACTGGCGCGCCTCCGCACGCTGGGTCAGGGCCGAGACGAAGTCCGTGTACACGGCGAAGATCTCGTCGACCTCGCGCGAGAGGAACGCGTCGATCATCGTGTCGGCCATGTCCTTCGCCTCGTCGTAGGAGGGACGCTCGGAGAATCCCGACCAGGTCTTCTCCACCCGCCGTTCCCGGAACCGGAAGTACGACAGCCCCTTCTTGCCGGCCACGTACAGCTTCGGCTCCTTGCCCTCGTCGCGGAGCGCCGCGGTGAGCTCCTCCGTGCGGCGCAGCACGTTCGCGTTGTACGCGCCGGCCAGGCCCCGGTCGGAGGTGACCACGAGGACCGCGGCGGCCTCCGGGTTCTGCCGGACCTCCAGCAAGGGGTGCTCGATGTTCTCCGACTGGCCCGTGAGGTCGCCGATGGCGCGCGTGATCAGCTCCGCGTAGGGCCGGGACTCCCGGACCCGGGCCTGGGCCCGGCGGATCTGCGACGCCGCGATCAGCTCCATGGCCCGCGTGATCTTCATGGTCGAGCGGACCGACCGGATGCGGCGACGGACGGCGCGAAGCTCTGCGCCCATCTAGCTCCTCTGCTCCGGGGGCTTGGGCCGGCGGCGCTGGAGGCGTTCCTGCTCGTCCTCCTCCTGCGCCTCGACGGGCTCCTCGCTCTTCGGCGCGGTGTGCTCCTCGGTGGCGTGGAAGCTCTTCGTGAAGTCCTCCACGGCATCGCGGAGCTGGCCCTCCAGCTCCTCGTCCAGCTTGCCGGTCTCCGCCAGCTTCTGGCCGATGTCCTTTTTGGTCGTGCTCATGAAATCGAGCAGCTCCCGTTCGAACCGGCGGACGTCCGACACCGGGACGTCGTCGAGGTAGCCGTTGGTCACGGACCAGATCGAGACGATCTGGTCCTGAACGGACATGGGCTGGTACTGGGGCTGCTTCAGGACCTCCACCACCCGGGCCCCCCGGCTGAGCTGCTGCTGGGAGGCCTTGTCCAGCTCGGAGCCGAACTCGGCGAACGCCTCCAGCTCCCGGAACTGGGCCAGGTCCAGGCGGAGGCGTCCCGCCACCTGCTTCATGGCCCGGACCTGCGCGTTCCCGCCCACCCGGGACACCGAGATGCCCACGTTGATGGCGGGCCGAACCCCCGCGTTGAACAGGTCCTTCTCCAGGTAGATCTGTCCGTCGGTGATCGAGATGACGTTGGTGGGGATGTACGCCGAGACGTCGCCACCCTTGGTCTCGATGATCGGAAGCGCTGTCAGCGATCCGCCGCCGAGGTCGTCGGACAGCTTGGCGGCGCGCTCCAGCAGGCGGGAGTGCAGGTAGAACACGTCGCCGGGGTAGGCCTCCCGGCCCGGCGGCCGCCGAAGCAGCAGCGAGATCTCCCGGTACGCCTCGGCCTGCTTCGACAGGTCGTCGTAGATGACCAGGGCGTGCTCGCCCTTGCCCATCCAGTGGGCCCCCATGGCTGCCCCGGCGTACGGCGCGACGTACTTGAACGGCGCCGGGTCGGATGCGGGGGCATTGATCACCACGGTGAAGTCGAGCGCCCCGTTGGCCTCCAGGGCCGCCACCACCTCCGCCACCGTGGAGGCCTTCTGGCCGATGGCGACGTAGATGCACTTCACCTGGAGCTTGGGGTCGCCCGACGCCCAGTTGTCTCGCTGGTTGATGATCGTGTCGATCGCCACCGCGGTCTTGCCGGTCTGGCGGTCGCCGATGATGAGCTCCCGCTGGCCCCGGCCGATGGCCGTCATGGCGTCGATGGCCTTGATCCCCGTCTGAAGGGGCTCCTTCACCGGCTGGCGCTGGACCACGGTCGGTGCCTGGATCTCCAGGGCCCGGGTCTCCTCGGCCTCGACGTCGCCCTTGCCGTCGATGGGCCGTCCCAGCGCGTCGACGACCCGCCCCAGGAACCCGTCGCCGACCGGTACCGACAGGATCCGCCCGGTGTGCTTGACCTCGTCGCCCTCCTCGATCTGGGAGGCGTCGCCCAGGATCACGCAGCCGATCTCGCGCACGTCGAGGTTGGCCGCGATGCCGAGGATCCCGCCCGGGAACTCGAGCAGCTCGTTGGCCATGGTGCCGGGGAGCCCCTCCACGCGGGCGATCCCGTCACCGGTCTCGGTGACCCGCCCGATCTCCTCGCGCGTCACCGTGGGCTGGAAGGACTCCACGTGCTTGCGGAGGGCCTCGGTGATCTCCTCCGTCTTGATCGTCAGCTCCGCCACCTGTGAACTCCCCTCGTCAACGGCTCAACTGGTCAGGCGCTCTCGCGCCAGCTCCAGCTTCCTTCGGATGCTCCCGTCGATGACCTCGTCTCCCATCCTGGCCACCACGCCGCCCACGATGGACGGGTCCACGGTGACCTCGAGGTCCACCTGCCGGCCCACCGCGCGGGCCAGTGCGGCCGCCAGCCGCTGCCGGCGCTCGCCGTCGAGCGGCACGGCGGTGCGGGCCTCCACCACCACCCGGTCCCGCCGGGCGGCGGCGCGGTCCGCCAGCTCCTGAATGGCCTCCACGGGGTCGCCCGGCCTGGCGATGGCGTGGTGGACCAGGGTGAGCGTGGCCACGGACACTCGCCCTGCCAGCAGGTCGTCGAGCAGGGCCCGCTTGCTCTCGTCCGGAAGGACCGGATCGGTCAGCGCGCTCCGCAGCCGCGGGTTCGATTCCACGAGCCGGGAGAACCGGAACAGCTCGTCCTCGACGTCGGGAAGGGATCCGTCGTGGTCGGCCTCCGCCAGCACGGCCTGGACCGCGAGGTCCTCCAGGATGGCCGGCAGCCGCCAGGCCAGCGTGTCCACCCGGGCCAGCTCCACAAGGAGGTCGAGCGTGTGCTCGTCCACGCGGCCCGACAGCAGGTCGCGCAGCAGGGCCTCGCGGGCCTCCGCCGGGACGCTGATATCGGACAGCGCCCGCCGGAGCGTGGCCTGGGACCGCAGCAGGTCGGCCAGCGCGAACAGCTCGTCGCGGACCCGGCCGAGGGCATCCGCCTCCGCCGCCCGGGCGAAGGCCTCCTCAGCCCGCTCCCGGGCCACCCGGAAGGCCCGGGGCACCGTCTCAGCCACGGCCGCCCCGCCCACCGCCGGCACTCCCGCCGGTGGCGCCCCCACCGTTCCCGTTGCCGCCATTGCCGCCGTTGCCGTTCCCGTTGGGGGCCTGTCTGGACAGCTCCTCGATGTAGGAATCCACCAGCGCGAGCTGCCGGTCTCCGTCCAGCGAGCCGCCCACGATTCGCTCGGCCACCTCGACGGCGAGCTGCCCCACCTCGCGGCGGAGCTCCCGGGCGGCCCGGGTCCGCTCGGCCTGGATCTCCCGGCGCGCGTTCTCCACGATCCGCTGCGACTCCGCCTCCGCCTTCGCCACGAGGTCGCGGCGCACCTCCTCGGCCCGCTGGCGGGCCTCCTCCAGGATGGACTGAGACTCGGCCCTGGCCTGCTCCAGCTGCTGCCGGTAGCGTTCCAGGAGCTGGTCGGCCTCCTTGCGCTCGGCCTCGGCCTTCTCCAGGTCCTCCCGGATCCGGCGGGTCCGCTCGTCCATGGCCTCGCCCAGGCGCCGCCACACCCCGAACCGCCACAGCACCAGCAGGAACAGCAGGAACGCGACGGTTCCCCAGATGAGCTCGTTCGTGGCGGGCAGGACCAGCTTCGTGCTGCTGTCCGCGATCACTGCGGTACTCGCCAGCACCCGCGTCCCCTAGCCCGCGATGAACAGGCCCACGAACCCGATCAGCGCGAGCACGTCGGTGAACGCGATGCCCAGGATCATGGTGGTCTGGAGGCGGGCCGCCATCTCGGGCTGCCGGGCCTGCCCCTCCACGGTCTTGCCGACCATGATGCCGATGCCGATGCCCGGACCGATCGCGGACAGGCCGTACCCGATCATGCTGACGCTTCCCTTGATCGCGGCGAGGACGCTCAGGATCGCGCCGATCGCGCCGGGTTCATGCATTGCGGTCTCCCTTCTCGGTGGCTAGTGCTCCTCCACGGTGGACAGTCTGATGTACGCCGCCGTGAGCAGCGCAAACACGTAGGCCTGCACGGCGGCGATGAAGATCTCCAGGGCGATCCCGATCACGCCTCCCACCAGCGTGAGCACGAAGAACGGCGCGGTGCTCGGGCTCCCGATGAGGTAGGCGCTCCCCACGAAGGCCACCACCAGCAGCAGGTGGCCGGCGAAGAAGTTGGCGAACAGACGGATGGCCAGGGTCAGCGGCCGCAGGAACAGCGCCGCGATGACCTCGATGGGCGTGACCAGGATGTAGATGGCCTTGGGGCGGACCCCCGGCGGGAACGCGATGCCCTTCAGGTAGCCGCCGAGTCCCTTCGCCCTGATGCCGGCGTAGTTGTAGATCCCCCACGACAGGAGGGCGAGGACGGTCGGCATGGCCATCCGCGAGGTGATGGGGAACTGGATGCCCGGGATCACCTCGCACAGGCTGGCCACGAACGCGAACAGGAACAGACTGGTCAGGTAGGGCGCGTACCGTGCGCCCTCCGGCCCCATCACGCCGATCACGACGTCGCGGCGGATGAACCCGTAGATGGACTCCGCGACGGTCTGGAGCCCGGTCGGGATGAGGCGGGGACGGGCCGACGCGATGATCAGCAGCGTCGCCAGGACCGCTGCCACCAGCAGCATCAGGATCGACGTGCGGTTCAGGCAGAACGTGCCCGATCCCACCAGGCACTTCCCGTGGAAGATCTCCTCGGGCGACTCGAGGGTGTCCTGGAAGCCCTTCCGGGGTGCCGCGAGCAGTACCTGGAGCTGCGCGAGCGCCGTGGTCACGCCGCCCCTTTCGGCCTGGCCCCGGCGGCCCGGTCGGCGTCCACGATGAGCTCTGCGATCCGGCCCCGGCGGGCCAGATAGGCCTCGTAGAACGCCACCGGGATCAATGCGAACAGCCCGCCCCCGAACGCCTTGGGAGAGAACCAGGACGCCGTCGCGTTCAGCCCCGCGTACACCCCGACCACCACGCCCAGAAGCACCAGGAACCCGGCGTAGGCGACGACCTGCGTGGCCGTGAGCGACACGTTCCGGGCCCACCCCAGCGCCAGGGCCTGCCCCACGAAGCCTCCGACCGCCGCGACGACCCCGATGGCGGCGGAGACGCCCACGCCGAGGCCGACGAAGGACCCGATGGCGAACGCCAGGACCGCCGCGGGGACGCCGGGCACGAGTGCCCACAGCGCCATGGCGCGCTCCGGAGAGGGGCTACTTCCTCTGTTCTCTGCCATATCGCACCACGACGAGGTACACGCCCCCGATGGCCCCCACGACGAGCCCGATGGCAAGGAAGACGTCGTGAGTGCCCGCGAACCGGTCGACGAGGAACCCGATCGCACCCCACACAGCGAGGCCGGCGAGCAGGGTCCCGATGATGGACCACACTGCCCCATAGCCCTCCCACGCGTCCTGACCGTCGCGTCTTCGGGCCATGAGCAGCCCAATTCTACGTGGGCCGCTCCGGCCGCGTCAAAACGAGCGGCAGGTGTTTGCCCAGGTAGATGGCATGTTTTGTCGAGCTTGTGAAAACTTTCACGAAGTCGGCGGTCCGTCCGGCCCCTGGCGGGCCCGACGAGCTTGCACCGCCGCGGCGTGACCGGGAAGACCCTCGGCCAGGGCCAGGGACTGGATCTCCGGCCCGAACGCCTCGAGCCCTTCCGCCGTGGCCTCCACCACGCTCGACACCGTGACGAAGTCGGCGGCGCGCAGGCCCGAGGCGAACCGGGCCGTGCGCATGGTGGGCAGGACGTGGTTCGAGCCGACCCCGTAGTCGCCGAACGCCACCGGGGTGAGCGGTCCCAGGAAGGCGGCCCCGTAGGACCGGACGAGGTCGAGGAAACGGCCCGCATCGCGCGTCACGACCTGGAGATGCTCCGGCGCCATGCGGTCGACGATGCCTGCCGCGTCCGCGTCGGTCTCGGCCACGATGGCCACGGCGTGTCGCAGCGAGGCCTCCACCACCTCCCGTCGCGGCGACGCGGCGACGTCGAGCTCCAGGGCCCGGTCCACCGGCGCGACCAGCGACGGGTCCAGGCACACCAGCGTGACCCGGGCCAGCGGGTCGTGCTCGGCCTGGGCCACCAGGTCCGCCGCCAGCACGGCCGGGTCGGCGGAGCCGTCGGCCACGATCACCAGCTCCGTGGGCCCGGCCAGGCCGTCGATCCCCACCGTGCCGGCGACCTCCCGCTTCGCCGCGGTGACCCACACGTTTCCCGGCCCCACGATCGTGTCGACGCGAGGGACGGTCTCGGTCCCGTACGCCATGGCCGCCACGGCCTGCGCGCCGCCCACCCGGTACACGGCATCGACGCCGGCCATGCGTGCCGCGACGAGGATGGGCGCCGCCACCGACCCGTCGGCGGAGGGCGGGGTGCACACCACGACCCGCTCGACGCCGGCCACCCGCGCCGGGACCGTGGTCATGAGCACGGTGGAGGGATACGAGGCGCGGCCGCCCGGCGCGTACGCTCCGGCGGCGGCGACGGGGCGCACCACCTCGCCGAACCGGACCCCGCCCGCTTCGGCCGACCACGGCCGGGGAAGCTGCCGGCCGTGCAGGTCCCCGAGCCGCCCGGCCAGCCCGGCCAGGGCCGACGCCAGCCCCGGATCCAGCTCCGTGGCGGCCCGGTCGAACTCCTCTTCGGCGACCCGGATCCGGCCGGCCACGTCCGCGCCGTCGAACCGGCGGGTCAGCTCCACCAGCGCCGCGTCCCCCTCCTCCCGGACCCGGCGGCAGATGTCGCGGACGCCCTCCTCCACCTCCGGCGGGAACGCCAGCGGTTCGAACGCCGGGATGGCGTCGGCTGCCGCCGCCACCCGGAGCATCTACGACACCGCCCGGTGCTCAGGCATCGGCCGCTCGCCCGTCCAGCTCCGGGCGGGGCACGCCGCCGGTCCGCCGGAGCGCGACGCCGGACAACACCTCCAGGACCACCCGGTGCGCCAGCAGCGCGGTGATCTCGGCGTGGTCGTAGGGCGGCGAGACCTCCACCACCTCCATCCCGGCGATCGGGAGCTTCACGGCCAGCGTTCGAACCGCCCACAGGAGATCCCTCGCCGACAGCCCGCCGGGCTCAGGGGCGCCGGTCCCCGGCGCGAACGCCGGATCGGCCACGTCGACGTCCACGGACAGGAACACGTGCGACAGGCCGGAGAGCCCCTCCACCACGTCCGCGACGACCGGGCGGATCCCCCGCTCGTGGATCTCCTCCATCAGGTGCCACCGGAACCCCTTCGAGCGGGCCCACGCGAACTCCTCCGGCCCCGGCCAGTACCCGCGCAGGCCCACCTGGATGACGTGCTCGCCGCGGATCGAGCCCTCCTCCACCAGCAGCCGCATGGGCGTCCCGTGCGAGCGCACCACGCCGTGAAGCTCCTCGGCGTCGTCGGCGTGGGCGTCGAAATGGACCAGGCCGACCGGCTCGGGCGCCAGGGCCTCCGCGACGGCCCCGACGTCCGGATGGGCGATGGAGTGGTCGCCGCCCAGCACGACCGGGATCGCGCCCGCCCGCACCACCTCGCCCACGGCACGCCGGATGGCCGCGTGGCTCCGGGCAGCGTCCGCGGGAACGACCTCCGCGTCGCCGTAGTCCACGATCGTCAGGACGTCGAACGGCGACACGCCGAGCTCCATGTTCGGCAGCCCGCCTCCGTAGCCCGCGGTGCGGATCGCCATGGGCCCGTACCGGGCTCCCGGTCGCACCACCACGGTCTCGTCGATGGGCGCCCCCACGATGGCCACGTCCGCCCCCGCCAGGTCCGCGGCTTCGAGGACCAACGGGACCTTCGAGAAGGTCTGGATGCCCGCGTAGCTGGGCTCGCCCGGCCGGTTCACGTTCATCGGCATGGCCGCATCTTAGGATGGCAGGGTGAACGGGCAGCGACGGGCAGGGTTGCGAGGCGACGTGGCGCGCCTGTTCTCCGACCACGGAACCACGGAGGGCCGCCCCTCGGTGCTGAAGGCGCTGGAGCGGGTGACGACCCGTCCCGGCCCCCAGGCCGTCGTGCTGTACCGGCTGTCCCGCCGGCTGTGGGTGCGAGGACTGGAGTTCCCCGCCGAGCTGCTGTGGCGCCTGAACTACCTCCTGACCGGCGCGGACATCCACCCCGGCGCGCAGATCGGGGGCGGGCTCCGCCTGACCCACACGGCGGGGGTCGTGATCGGCAAGGGCGTCAAGATCGGCTCGAACGTCACGCTCCTGCACGGCGTGACCCTGGGCGGGTCGGCCAGGGGCTGGTTCGACGGGACGTTCGCCGACGGGTTCCCGGAGGTCGGCGACGACACCGAGATCATGGCCGGCGCCAAGGTCCTGGGGCCGATCACGGTGGGACGGGGCTGCTTCATCGGGGCGAACGCCGTGCTGGCCCGGGACCTGCCGGACGGCGAGGCCTACACCCCCGGCCGAGAGACGAAGGAGCTCCGTGAGCGCGTCGAGGAGCTCGCCAGACGGGTCGAGGAGCTCGAGGCGGAGCTGGCCGCAACCCGCGACCGCGCCGGCCCCGCCGAATAGGCCGGGAGCAACGCGCGACGAGGCGTACACTCGAACTGGTTTCTCTGGCCAGAAGGAAGAAGGTGGTCGAGATGCGGCTGGCGGCCGGGGCGTTCTATCTGGCGGTGGTGGTCTTCGCCGGTCTCGTCGGTGGGCCCAGGACGGCGCTGGTGCTCCTCGCGGCGATCTCCGCCCTCATGCTCATCCTCCAGCCCGCGTCCGCGGGTAGGGCCGTTTCTGGATGGGCGCACTCGCTGTACCGGCGTCGCCGGGTCACCAGCTCGGCGTGACGGCCGGGCCCGGCTAGTCCCGCGGGCGACGACCGCGGAACCCTCGGCGCATCACGTCGCCCCCGATGTCATCGCCCTCGTCCCCGGAGCCGCCGGAGCTCCCGTACAGGCGCCGGCTCCAGCCCCGAGTCCACGCGCCGACCTCGCCCATCCGCCAGAAGAAGGCCGTGAGGAAGAGGAGCACTGCTCCGGTCACGACCGCCCATCCCCACCCGCCCAGCACGCCGGCAAGGACGGTGACCCCGACCGCGACCGCGGCGACGATTCCCTTGATCGGCACCTAGACCCGGTGGTCCTTGGGTTCCAGAGGAGCCGGGACCGGAGAGACCACCGGCTCCTGGACCGGCCCCGCGGCAACGGCGACCGGGCGCCGCCGCCGGGCGTGGCGACCGGCCCGCCCCCACATCCTCGGGATCGCGGTTGCCGCGATGATCAGGAGCGCGCCTCCCCCGATCGCGCCCACCACCAGGCGGCCGTTCACCAGCGCCACGGCCAGGGCCGACCCGGAGATCAGCGCGCTCCACAGGTACATGAGCAGCACGGCCTGGCGGTGGCTGTGGCCGAAGTCGAGCAGCCGGTGATGGATGTGCTCCTTGTCCGGAGCCATGACCCTGCGGCCCCGCCGCATCCGCCGCACGATCGCCAGCACCACGTCCAGGAACGGCAGCGCCAGCACCACCAGCGGCACCAGCACCGGGATCGAATAGGCGGCCAGGTCCCCACCCGACGGCGGGGACGGGTTCCGGCCCACCCCGGAGATGGTCGCGGTGGCCAGCAGCAGCCCCAGCAGCATCGACCCCGAGTCGCCCATGAAGATCTTGGCCGGATGGAAGTTCCAGGGGAGGAACCCGATCACCCCCCCCGCCGTGATCGCCGACAGCAGCGCCGCCGGCGAGGCCTGCCCGTACAGGCTCGGGCTCAGGAACATGTAGGCGAAGAACGCGATCGCGGCGATGGCGGTGAGGCCGGGAGCGAGGCCGTCCAGCCCGTCGATCAGGTTGATGGCGTTCATCATGGCCACGACCCACAGGATGGTGAGCGGCACCCCGAGGTCCGAGCCGAGGGACAGGATGCCCTGGCCCGGGAACCAGAAGTACACGAGCTGGACGCCGAACAGCACCACCAGGCCGGCGGCCAGGATCTGGCCGGACAGCTTCACCGGCGCGGAGGTGCCCCGGACGTCGTCGACGGTTCCCAGGAGCACCACCACCAGGCCGCCCACCAGCGCGGCGAGGGGCTCCGAGGAGGACTGGAACAGCTTCCCGAAGTACGGCAGCGAGTGCGACACGGCCATGCCGACCAGCACCGCGATGAAGATGGCCACGCCACCCAGGGTCGGGGTGGGCTTGGGGTGGACCTTCCGGTCCGACGGACGGTCGATGGCCCCGACCAGGATGGACACCCTGCGAACCACCGGGGTCGCCACCAGGGCGGTGAGGGCGGTGGCGCCGAACACGACGAGGTAGGAGATCACGTGATCCCGGCCCTCGCGCGGCCGGCCTCGTGTTCCACGCGTCCGTCCTTCCCCTGGGCGGTTGCGGTTCCGGGCATCAGGATCGTACCCCGCGAGGGCGTCGCGGCATCACGCCGGATAGGCGGGGAATCTGGCGGTGAGCGCGCGGACCCGCTCGAGCCCGTCCTTCTTGACCGCATCGTCGGAAGGCGACCGGAGGACGGCGCCGATGATGCTCGCGACCTCCTTCATCTCCGGCTCGTCCATCCCGAGGGTGGCCGGCCCGGGGGTTCCCACCCGGATGCCGGAGGCCTTCAGCGGTGGCAGCGGGTCGAACGGGATGGCGTTCTTGTTGATGGCGATGCCGACCTCGTCGCACGCGGCCTCGGCGTCGGCACCGTTGATCCCGCCCAGCGGGCGGAGGTCGGCCAGCACGAGGTGTGAATCGGTCCCGCCGGACACCACCCGCAGGCCCTCGTCGGCCAGCCCCTGGGCCAGGGCCCGGGCCGTCCGCACCACCCGGTGGGCGTAGTCCTGGAACTCCGGCTGCATGGCCTCCCTCAGCGCCACGGCCTTGGCGGCGATGCAGTGCTCGAGCGGCCCTCCCTGCATCATGGGGAACACCGCCTTGTCGATGGCCTTGGCGTGCTCCTCCCGGCACAGGATCATCGCGCCGCGCGGGCCTCGGAGCGTCTTGTGCGTGGTGAACGTGACCACGTCCGCGTGGGGCACCGGCGACGGGTACGCCCCGCCCGCCACCAGCCCGATGAAATGCGCGGCGTCCACCATGAAGATGGCGCCCACCTCGTCGGCGATCTGCCGGAAGTCGGCGAAGTCGATGACGCGAGGGTAGGCGGTGAACCCGGCCAGGATCATCTTGGGCCGGTGCTCGAGGGCGAGGGCCCGGACCTTGTCCATGTCGATCAGCTCGGTCTCCGGGTCCACCTCGTAGTTCACGAAGTTGAACCACTTGCCGGAGAAGTTCACCGGCGAGCCGTGGGTGAGGTGGCCCCCGTGCGCCAGGACCAGCCCCAGGATCTTGTCATCCGAGCGCGGCTCCACGAACGCGCCGAACGCGGCCATGTTGGCCTGCGCGCCGGCGTGAGGCTGGGCGTTCGCGTGCTCCGCGCCGAACAGCTGCCTGGCCCGGTCGATGGCCAGCCGCTCGGTGACGTCGACGAACTCGCACCCGCCGTAGTACCGGCGCCCGGGGTATCCCTCCGCGTACTTGTTGTTCATGGTGGAGGCCAGTGCCGCCAGCACCGCCGGGCTGGTGTAGTTCTCGGACGCGATGAGCCGGAGCGTGGTCCGTTCCCGGTTCAGCTCGTTCGCGATGGCCTCGGCCACCTCCGGGTCGGTGGCCTTCAGCTGCTCCCACGAAGCCGCGTACTCACTCACTACAGCTCACCCCTCTCGATTGCGGCGATCTGCTCCAGGCGGGGCACGTGACGGCCTCCCTCGAACTCCGTGGCCAGCCACAGGCCCACGATCTCGTGCGCGAGCGGGGCCGCCACGATCCTGGCCCCGATGGACAGAACGTTCGCGTCGTTGTGCTGGCGCGACATCCGCGCGGTGTACAGGTCGTTGCACAGGGCGGCGCGGACCCCGTGCACCTTGTTCGCCGCGATCTGCTCCCCCTGCCCCGAGCCACCCAGGACGATGCCCCGCTCCGCCTCGCCTTCGGCCACGGCGTGCGCGACCCTGGCACAGTACAACGGGTAGTCCACGGGCTCCTCGGAATCGGTCCCCACGTCCAGGACCTCGTGTCCGGCGCCGGACAGCAGGGCCTTCAGGTCTTCCTTCAGTTCGTACCCCGCGTGGTCGGAGCCGATGGCCACGAGCACCTCGTCACGCTCCGGGCAGGGCGTCCGGCCTCGGCGGCGCGGCGGGGATGCGCCCCGTCGGCGCCCACTCCAGCTCGGCCGTCCCCTCCTCCGCGAACAGTCCCTCCACCAGGCGGGAGCACCATTCGTCGATCTCCCACGCCACCGCGTCGTACGTCTGCTGCGGCATGCCCATGGGGTCGGCCACGTCCTCGTCATGGGGATTGCCCTCGAAGCCCGTTCGCCGGAGGTCGGCGGCCTGGCGAACCCGAGCCCGCAGGCGATCGCCCGGAGGCCCGGGGGACGCCGGAGAGGGCAGCGCCTCCAGCAGCCGGACCAGCTCTTTCAGCGTGAACGTTTGGGCGGCCGCCTCCGGGACCATGTCCAGGACCCGATCCCGGTGCCCTCCGGTCATGGTGAGGACCAGGTCGGCCTTGCGGACATCGCGAGGGTCCAGCCGCCGGGCCACGTGCTGCGAGATGTCGGCGCCCCGCTCCGCGGCCGCGGCGATGGACTCCGGCATGGGGCCCGAGCCGCGCAGGCCGGCGATGCCGACCGAGGACACCTGGATGCCCGCGCGAAGCCGCCGCTGCCCGAGGAGGCGGAGGAGGAACCCTTCGGCCATGGGGGAACGGCAGACGTTGCCGGTGCATACGACGAGGATGGACGCCATCGAACGGCCCGAGTCTAGCTCACGGCGTTGAGTCGGATGCCGCCACCGCAGCCGGCAGGAAGGCCCTCATCTCTTCCCGACTGGCCATCCACCGCCCCCCGACCGGACGAATCAGACCCAAGCGCCTGAGATGGGTCAGGTCGCGCGTGAGCGTCTTGGAGGTCTTGTTCTGGTACTCGCGTGCGACGGGGGGAGAGAAACTCATCAGATCGCGGCGAGGTACAGGCTCAGACACCTCGCCGAGTTCGAGCACCAGGGTGCGCTGTCGATGAGCCGCTTGAGTAGTACCCGTAACCGTGTGGTGGACATGGGTCTCCCACATCACCGACATCTGCTCTTCCTGAACGACCTGGATCTGGGATCGGAGCCCGTCCACGAACCCCTGTACCGCGTAGAACAGGAACGGGAGGACGTCCCCACCCGAGCGGCTGGCTGCTTGAAGCTGGCGGTAGTACTCGGTTCTGGTCAGGTTGTAGTGGTTGCTTAGCAGGTGAGCTGCCGGGAAGGGCACGCCGGCAGCTACAAGGATTTGGAACTCGAGCAGTCGGCCGGTTCGGCCGTTGCCATCCGCGAAGGGATGGATCCATTCGAGGTAGAGGTGGGCAAGGACTGCTCTCGTGATGACGTACACGAGCCTCAGGTCCCCTGCCCCTTCCGGAACGACAAAGTTTGAATTCAGCCAGGTGCATAGCCGTTGCGTCAGATACTCGAGGTCTTCCGCTGGGGCTCCTACATATGGACCGGCCGCGACCGAGTGATTCCGGTACTCACCGGGCGCCCCGTCCGGATCCAGTTCGAGACCCTTGAGCACCATGCGGTTGAAGTCAGCGATCATCCCGGGCGAAAGCTGCTCCTTGGGGCCAACCCGCAGCATCTCAGTCGCGATCTGGTTGACGGCATCGATGATGTTTTGAACCTCCTGCCGCTGATACTCTCTTGACGGCGGGACCTTCAGCCGTCCTTGCACAGCGGAACGGACTTCATCTTCTGACAGGGTGTTGCCCTCGATGGAAGTGGTGGCCCAAACCCCCTTCGCCAGGTACACCTCTTGGAGATGGTTCTGCGCTTCTGGTCGAAGCGGGACACCTCGGAGATGTTCGACTTTCGATCCTGCCTCGCCCAGCAGCATCCAGAGCTCGGCGGGTGCCCTGCGGAGATCGAGTTTTCCGAACTTCAGCCAGGGGTGCGACGATTCGTAGCGCCTCGGTTGGGTCATTTAGGAGATCTTCCTGTCCCTGCTAGGGGATGTCACTTTTACCCATCTGCCAGCACAGTTTACGATTCCGGATCCGCTTTTGTCCACTGCGTATGTCCCATCCACATGTCCCCTGGATCAGGTCGCCCTGAACCGGAGGCAATCTCGGAAAGCGCCTTCAAGATCTCCTCTTTGGGGACCGCGCCGGACCGAAGGACCACGGGCTCACCGTGGGCCAGGTCCACCACCGTCGAGGGCACGCCGGGGTGCGGCTCGTCCTGGCACAGGTAGACGGAGACCGCGTCGCCGAACAGCTCGACGAGCTCGTCGCAGGTGGATGGGGTCGGCGCCCCCGAGAGGTTGGCGCTGGTCACGGCCAGCGGTCCGGTCCGCTCCAGGACCGCGAGGGCCAGGAGGTGGCGGGGCCGGCGAAGCCCGACGGTGCCGGCGTCACCCCCCAGATCCCAGTCGCGGCTTCGTCCGGTGCGGGGGACCACCACGGTGAGCGGTCCCGGCCAGAAACGCTCCGCGAGGGCCCGGGCTCGCTCGTCCAGGATCCCGACCGAGGCGGCGTCGGCCTCGGACGCGACCAGCACGGGAAGGGTGAGCTCGCGGGGGCGCCGTTTCGCGTCGAACAGCCTGCCCGTGGCGTCGGGGCGGTCGGGCCGTGTTCCGATGCCGTACACGGTGTCCGTAGGAAGGACGATCAGCCGCCCCGCCAGCACCTCCTCGGCGGCCTGCTGGACCCGGTTCACGGAAGGGATCCGGCGACCACCCGGTCCCGGCCCGTCAGGTCAGGAACCGCCCGGACGCGCTCGAAGCCCCCGTCACGGAACATGGCCCGTACCTCTTCGCCCTGAGCGTCACCGATCTCCACGACCAGGGCCCCACCGGGCCGGAGCCACCGTCGGCTCTCCGCCACCAGCCGGCGGTGCACGGTGGTTCCCCCCACCAGGGCCAGCTCGGGGTCGGCCAGGACCTCCGCCGAGACCGAGGCCAGGTCCGCCTCCGAGAGGTACGGCGGGTTGCTGACCACCAGGTCGAACCGTCCGGCCAGCTCCTCGGGAAGCGGTGCCAGCAGATCGCCCTCCACGACGCGGATGTCCAGGCCGAGCTTGCCGGCGTTCTCCCGCGCCAGGGCCACCGCCTCCTCGGAGAGATCGGTCGCGAAGACGGTGGCGCGGGGACGTTCCTGCTTGATGGCCAGGGCCACCGCCCCGGTCCCCGTGCCGACGTCGACCACCACGGGCTCCGGGCCGGCGAGGGCCCCCACCTCCAGCACCACGTCGACCAGGACCTCCGTCTCCGGCCTGGGGACGAACACGCCGGGCCGCACTGTGAGCTCGATGCCCCGGAACGCCTGGGTCCCCGTGAGGTGCTGGAGGGGCACGCCCGTGCACCGCTGGCACAGGGCCCGTCCGAACGCCTTCGCCTCCGCCGTGGACAGCCCCTCCGACCGCGCGAAGAGCCC
>JALYLZ010000163.1 GCA_030774015.1 Actinomycetota bacterium
GAACACCCGGGCGCCGGGAGCATGGAGCGGTTCGGGAATCGTGGCGGTCACCTTCCCGCCATCCGGGTCGACTCGAAGGAGCGCATTGAAGGTCCGAGGTGATGCCGACGGTCTCGGCGTGGAAGCCCCTGGAGCCGGAGAGGACCCGTCCTTCGACACAAGGGCAGCCACCGCGATCACCACCCCGATCAACCCGACCAGCCCCCCGCCGATGACGGCCCGCCGCCGATGCAGACCAGAACCCGTGAGCGGGCCTATTCGCTTGCTGCCCGACAGGGCACCCCGGGCCGACTCGACCAGGTCGCCGGCGCCGGCGAACCGGTCCTGCGGCTTCTTGGCCATGGCCGTCGCGACCACCACGTCCACGCCCGGTGGCAGATCGGGCCTCGCTGCGGTGACCTTCGGAGGTGGATCCTTCAGGTGGGCGTACATCCGGGCGGCGTCGCTTTCGCGCGGATACGGCGGCTGGCCGGTGAGGCACTCGTACAGCACGCAGCCCAGGGAGTAGATGTCCGTTTGCGATGACAGCGGATTCCCCTCGAACTGTTCCGGAGCGGCATAGTCGAGGGTCCCAACGAACTGGCCGGTGCCGGTGAGCCCGCTGTCCGAAGTGGTGCGCTTGGTGAGACCGAAGTCCGACAGGTACACCTTGTCCGCCCGGGAGGGCCCGGACGCCGGCAGGACCAGGATGTTGGCGGGCTTGACGTCGCGGTGCACCAGGCCCTGGTCGTGGGCGGCGTCCAGGGCCGAAGCGATCTGCGCGAGGATCGACACGGTGCGCTCGGGCCCGAGCGCACCTTCCCGCTCGAGGAGGGCTCGGAGGTCGGTGCCCTGCACGTAGCGCATGGCGATGAACAGGGTTCCTTCGGACTCCCCGGCCTCGTAGATGGGCACGATGTTGGGATCCTCGATGGAGGCGGCCAGGCGGGACTCCCGGATGAACCGCTCCCGGAATCCCTGATCGGAGGCCAACTCGGACGACAGGATCTTGAGGGCCACCCTGCGTCCCATTGCCTGGTCCTCGGCCAGGTACACCGAGCCCATGCCGCCCCGGCCGATCAGCCGCTCGATGCGGTAGCCGGCGAGGATGGTGCCAACACGCGACTCGGTGGCCATCTGTCTCTTCCGCCCGAGGCGTTGTACCACCTGCATCGACACGAGCGGTAGACCGAGCTCTTCGGATCGACGCGGCAAGCTTCTCGCTGCCATCCCTGTCGGTAGCAGCCCCGCCGACGTTGCCATCGGGCGGGTGCCGCGTGGGTGGCCAACTCGAGGCGACGGGACCTGACCCGGGTCGACCTCAAGACGGGCCAAGCCCAGAGACCCGCCCGCAAGGACCGCAAAGGAGGAGTAGAATGTGTTTGCGAAGCCGATTGGCTGAGAGCCTGAAAGGCCTCCCAAAGCTTTCCGACCCCCGCCCACTACGGGGGTCGCTTCGTTCCCGGCCGCGGGAGAGCCCCTCGAGCAGCGCGTCGCACCGGTACTCGAAGGAGGTGGCGACGCCGAAGTTCCCTCCCCCGCCTCGGATCCCGAAGAAGAGCTGGCCGGGCTGATCTGATCCCACTCCTACGCTGGCACCGCGAGCTGGTGCGGAGGAAGTGGACCTACGGACGGAGCCGCAAGCCAGGGCGACCTCCGATCGATCCCGAGATCGTTGATCTGATCCTGCGTCTCGCCCGAGAGAACCCGCGCTGGGGATGCGTCCGCATCCAGGGCGAGCTTCGCAGGCTCGGGATCCGGGTTGGGGCCACGACGATCAGGAGGGTGCTTCGACGCGCCGGCTGGGTCCTGCTCCCAGGCGAACGGGTCCCACCTGGTCGGAGTTCCTGCGGGCGCAGGCCAAGGGGATCATCGCGTGCGACTTCTTCTGCGTCGAGTCGGTCTGGCTCCGACCGCTCTACGTCCTGGTGTTCATCGAGCTGCACACCCGACGCGTGTTCGTCACCGCCTCGACGGCCCACCCGGATTCGGCCTGGGTCAGCCAGCAGGCCAGGAACCTGTCCATGGACCTCGACGGTCGCCCACCGCCTGTTCGATTCCTGATCCACGACCGGGACTCCAAGTTCTGCAGCCCATTCGACGAGGTCTTCCGCTCGGAAGGGACCGAGGTGATCCTCACACCCCGATTCGCGCTCCGAACGCGAACGCTTTCGCCGAGCGATGGATTCGGACCGTCCGAGCGGAGTGTCTGGACTGGACGCTGATCCTCGGGCGCCGGCACCTGGACCGGGTGCTCCGGACATACGCGGAGCACTACAACGGCCATCGCGCGCACCGGGCGCTCGGACTCGCTGCGCCGCTGGACGGCTCCGAGGATTCGTTGCCGATCCGCCCTTGGGAGGTCCATCGGCGGAACGTACTCGGCGGGCTGATCCACGAGTACCACGGGATGGCAGCATGATGAATCCGAGTTTTGGACCCCCACGGGTATCTGACCGGACAGCTTGGCGGAGTCGGAGAATAGACTCCTTGCGCCCCCGCCTTCGGGGGGCGCAGTGGGCACGCGGCTGAGACGATGGAGAACGCGGTCGGATGGTCTGCTCGAACTGTGGTGCGGACAACGCGCCGGGCACGAAGTTCTGCACGGAATGCGGGACCCCGCTCGTCCGGGCCTGCCCGGTATGCGGCAACCCCCTCAAGGGAGGGGAGAAGTTCTGCGGTGAGTGCGGAGAGCGCCTCGAGGCCGCCACCTCGCCGGCGGCCGCCACGGGCGCCGAACCACCTCCGCAGCCCGAGGCCGAGCGGCGCCTGGTCTCCGTCCTCTTTCTCGACCTGGTCGGCTTCACCACCCTCTCGGAGTCCCGGGACCCCGAGGATGTCAGGGACCTTCTCTCCCGCTACTTCGACACCTGTCGCGGGCTGATCGAGCGCTACGGCGGAACAGTCGAGAAGTTCATCGGCGACGCGGTGATGGCCGCGTGGGGCACGCCCGTGACCCATGAGGACGACGCCGAGCGAGCCGTGCGGGCCGCCCTCGACCTCGTCCAGGCCGTCCAGGGCCTGGGCGCGGAGGTGGGCGCTCCCGAGCTGAACGCCCGGGCGGGGATCCTCACCGGGGAGGCTGCCGTCACCCTCGGCGCCATCGGGCAGGGCATGGTCGCCGGGGACCTTGTCAACACCGCCTCGCGACTGCAGTCCGCGGCGGAGCCGGGCACCGTCCTCGTCGACGAGGCCACGCGCCGGGCAGCCGAGGCCGCTGTCGTGTACGCCGACGCGGGCCTGCACTCCCTGAAGGGCAAGGAGAGTCCCGTCCAGGCGTTCCGGGCCCTCAGGGTCGTGGCGGAGCGGGGTGGCGTGGGACGGAGCGAGGCCCTGGAGCCTCCCTTCGTCGGCCGGCACGAGGAGCTGAAGCTCCTGAAGGAGCTCCTCCACGCGACAGGGCGGGAGGGTCGCAGCCGGCTTGTCTCGGTGAGCGGGATCGCCGGGATCGGGAAGTCCCGCCTGATCTGGGAGCTGAAGAAGTACGTCGACGGCCTGGCCGAGACGATCTACTGGCACCATGGTCGTTCCCCCGCCTATGGCGAGGGGGTGACCTTCTGGGCGCTGGGCGAGATGGTGAGGGGCCGGGCCCGGATCGCCGAGACCGACGAGCCACAGGAGGCCAGGCGGAAGCTCTCGGCCAGCGTCGCCGAGCACGTCCAGGATCCGGAGGAACGCCGGTGGCTGGAGCCTCGCCTGGCCCATCTCCTGGGTCTGGAGGACGCCCCGCCGGGCGAGCGGGAGGAGCTGTTCGCCGCGTGGCGAAGGTTCTTCGAGCTGCTCTCGGAGCGAGGCACCGTGGCCATGGTGTTCGAGGACCTCCAGTGGTCCGACGCCGGGCTCCTGGACTACGTGGAATCCGTCCCGGAGTGGTCGAAGTCCTCCCCCATCCTCGTCATCACGCTGGCCCGCCCGGAGCTGATGGACCGCCGGCCGAGCTGGGGCGCGGGGCAGCGGAGCTTCACCGCGGTGCACCTTGAACCGCTTCCGGACGAGGCGATCGCCGAGATGCTTCGGGGGTTCGTCCAGGGCATCCAGATGGAAGACGTCGAGCGCGTCGTGTCCCGGGCCGAAGGCGTGCCTCTGTACGCCGTCGAGATGGTCAGGATGCTCGCCGGCCGGGGCATCCTCGAGCCCGGGGAGGGCGCCTACCGCATGGTGGGGGAGGTCGGGGACCTGGAGGTTCCGAACAGCCTGCACGCCCTCATCGCTTCCCGGCTGGACGCGCTCGATCCTGTCAGCCGGCACCTACTGCAGGGCGCGGCCGTGCTGGGGAAGAGCTTCACCGTGGAGGCGCTCGCGGCCGTGACCGGGGAGGGGAGCGGCGAGCTGGAGCCTCGCCTTCGGGATCTGGTTCGCAAGGAGTTCCTGTCCCTCGACAGCGATTCCCGCTCGCCCGAGCGAGGGCAGTATGCGTTCCTCCAGGGCCTGATCCGGGAGGTCGCCTACGGGACGCTGGCCAGGACGGATCGCCGGCAGCGGCACCTGGCCGCGGCACATCACTTCGAGGCCCTGGGGGATGACGAACTTTCGGGCGTGGTGGCCACGCACTACGTCGAGGCGCACCGGGCCACGCCGGCGGGGCCGGACGCCGAGGCCCTGGCCGCTCGGGCCCGCGACTGGCTCTCCCAGGCCGCCGATCGGGCGATCTCGCTGGGCTCACCGGAGCAGGCGCTCGCCTTCCTGGATCAGGCTTTGGCCGTCACATCCGGGGGCGCCGAGCGGGCGGGCATCCTCGACTTGGCCATGGAGGCCTCCCGGATGGCCACGCAGTACGACCGCGCCGTTGCCTTCGGCGAGGAGGCGGTGGCGGTCTACGAGGCAGAGGGGGATGTCGCCGGCGCGGCCTTGGCGACGGCGAAGATGGCCCGTCCGCTGATCTGGGCCGACCGGCCTTCCGACGCGATCGAACGCATGGAGCGAGCCCTCCAGAAGCTCGGCGACGATCACCAGGAGATTCATGCCGAGCTCTTCGCCGCGTTGGCGCACGCGAACGCGGCGATCGGCGCTCCCGACCGCGGCCTCTCCTGGGTGGAGAGAGCCCTGCCCATCGCCGAGCGGCTCGGCCTCATGGACCTCCTGCTCAGGGCGGTCCGCGTCAAAGCGTGGACGCTCTACGACCTGGGGCGCCATCAGGAGGCCGCGATGCTCGCCAAGGGCCGACTCACGCTCGCTGAGGAGATGGGAAGCCTGCTCGATCGGGCCGGGGCGTTGATCCAGCTCGGCGTGGGGCTGCTCGACGACGACCCGGCGGCTTCCGTGGAGGCGGCCCTGGAGGGGGCCGTCCTGGCCCGGCGCGGCGGCGACCGCAGCATGGAGGGCATCGCGCTGGGCAACGCCGCGGAGACTGGAATGTGGGCCGGGCGGTGGGCCGAGGCGGAGAGCGCCCTGCACCAACTCCAGGAGCGGAACGAGACGCACCATGGCCTGAGGCCCCTCGAGGCGATGCTCGCCGCACTTCGGGGGGACCCCGTCGGAGCGATCGAGCGCCTGGACGAGATCGGGCCCGAGGTGGAGGCCGCGGAGTCGGTGCAGACGCGCACGACCTATTTGGGGATCCGGGCCATGGTGGAGCTGTCGCAGGGCGACACGCAGGCCGCGGTCGAGCATGCCATGGCGGGGGTGGCGGCTGACCCGAGCGGGATCAACAGCCCCACGGCGCTCTCGGTCGCCGGCCGAGCTGCTTTGTGGCAGGGCGACGCTGCGAAGGCTCGAGAGGCTGTGGCAGCGATGGCGGTGTTCCGGGGCCGGTGGATGCGGGCGGTGAAGGCGACAGTGGAAGCGGGACTGGCGGCACTCGAGGGAAGACCCGAGGAGAGCGCAGCCGGCTACCGCCGGGCGATCGAGGCGTGGCGGGCGCTGGAGACGCCGCTGGACCTGGCGCTGTTCGGGTTGGACATGGGGACGATGCTTGGCATGGACCACCCCGACGCGGCCGAGGCGGTGGAGGAGTCGAAGGCGATCCTCGAGCGCCTCGGGGCGAAGCCGTTCCTGGATCGGCTCGAGCGGCTGGAACAGACGAGTCGCAAGGTACTGCCGACCCCGACCTGAGTGCACTCGTGGCCGGGAACGCGACCCCGCTCTGAGCGTCACGCCCGCGATGGCGTCAGGGGCGTTCTGGAGGCTGATGGTCTTCACCAGGGCGCCCGTTCTGGGATCGATCTCGCTCACCGTTTGCTGCAGATTGGCCGCCACCCAGACGGCTCCGGGACCGGCGGCGAT
>JALYLZ010000164.1 GCA_030774015.1 Actinomycetota bacterium
CTTGGCCATCCTGGCCGTGTGAGAGCAACGCAGCATTCGTCAGGGTCATCGGTCTTCGAGCTCCTGTCTCGCCCTGGAGGGATGGAGTGCTACTGGAGGTGTCTCACCTCAGCCTGACAGACAGGGGTCCGCAGACCGCGCTCACTTCAGGGTCGCTAACGGCCCAATGCTAACGGCCCAATGCTAACGGCCCAATGCGACAGCGCTCGCTCGAGCACTTGGCCGGGGCTGATCTACGTCACGTGTGGGCGGTGATCACGCCGCCGCGCACGGAGTTCGTGTTGCTCGGCTTCCACTTCGCCTGCACGAAGCGCTGCCGGCCGTTCGGCAGGCGGCAGGTGGCCTCGAATCCGTAGCTGTGGACCTTGGTAACGTTCCCGCTGCAGAGCAGGCCGCTCGGCAGGTACTCCATCTGGAAGTCCGTCGAGACCAGCCGCTGGGGAGCGATCAACAGGTCGGCGCGGACGATCACGCGCTGTGCTCCCGAGCCGTTTCCTGCCATCGAGATGATGCCGCGGGTGACGCCTGAGTCCGTCTGGATGCGCCCGGTCAGGACGTCGCGGAAGCTCGCCGCGTTCCAGGGCTTCGGCTGGAACCGGAGCGGCCCGAGGGCGAGGCCGCCGACGACGGCGACCGCGGTGGCGGCGGCGACGAACGGCGCGGAGCGGACGAGCCACGTCGACGCGCTCCGAGCCCGGAGCACCCGCCACAGCGTGAGGCCGCACACGGTGGAGACGGCCGTCGCGTAGATCGCGAGCATCCAAGGCGTGCTGCGATCGGTCCCGCTCCCCAGCCCGTGTAGCGTCGCGGCGCCCCATACGGCGAAGTTCGCGTAGTGGACCCGCCGCCAGAACCGGTAGGAGATGCGGCGGCTCCGGTAGTGGTTCGTCACCGCGAGCGCCAGCAGGAGCTCGGCCGCAACGATCCCGAGCCCGATCCACACCGGCCGGTAGCGAGACAGCAGCGGGACCACCAGCGAGGTCAGCGAGAACGGCAGGTACGCGTCGATGGCGACCGCGACGATGTGGGTGACAACGAAGGTCCCGACCAGGATGCCACCGAACCGGTGGACGTCCTCCAGCGCGAACTTCGGCCACCGCTTCAGCGGCTTCCTGCCCGTCATCGTGAGCCCCACGGCGACCACCGACGAGAGCAGCACGTAGGCGACCACGCCGCCGGCGCGAGCGGCGTACCAGTCGATGGGGCTCGAGGTCAGGTGCACGCGAGCGCCTCGTCCATGCTGGACCGCCAGGCCTCGTTGAGGGTCGGTTTGCCGTCCGGGGTCAGGAACCGAGCCGGCATCCCGCGCTGGTCGAGCCACTCCGGTCCGTCCCGGCCGAGCAGGAAGCCAGCCTTGGCCGCGATGTCCGCGGCGAGACAACTCGCTCCGCACGTGGTGACCTGGGCCCACGGCGACCGGGCGGGGCGACCGGTTCGCGGGTCGATGAGGTGATGCTGGACTCGGCCCGCCCGCATCCACCGCCGCCTCGTGGTCCCGCTGGTGGCAAGCGCGCCCCGCCGCAGCAGCACCGCCTCCCCGTCCGGGAGCGCGACGGTGACCTCCCCACGCGCCGCCAGGTCGCCGCCCGCCGAGACGAATCCGTCCCCAGGGATGAGCGAGAGGGCGTCGTCGACGGCCAGCGCCTTGACCACGCCGTTGAGGTCGAGCCGGATGCCGGCGGGGACCCCGATGCGGCTGCGGAGCACGATCACCGAGCGCCACTCGCCCGGGCTCGCGGGGCCCGGGGGCTCGGGATCCGGCCCGAGCACCGAGAGGTCGCGCGTGTAGCCCGCTGTCTCGATCGCGACGCCGACGGTCGGATCGACCAGGCCATCCGTCTCCTCGGCGGCGCGCAGGGCGATCCGCACCGTGTCGGCGAAGAGCTCCGAGACCCGGACGAACCGCCCGGAGGAACCGTTGACCCGGTTCAGCTCGCTCTGGGGGATGAAGCGGCTGAACGCCAGCTCGCGCTGGCGGAAGAGATCCCGGACGGCGATGTGCTCGGAGGACGTTCCGCCGCGCAGGACGATCTCGCAGCCCATCGCCTCGAACCGGTCACCGTTCACGACACGCTCGTCGAGGCTCCGGGCGGCGCTTGCGCGGGCGCGACGATGCCTGCCTGCAGGAGGTTCTTGCGAACGATGCGGACGAAGCGGGAAGGGGCCACCAGCGGGTGGGCCGGGCTCTTCGGGTGGCCCGCGAAGGAGTGTCGCGCGAACAGCATGGCGGCGCCGAAGACGAGCGCGCCCCCGGTCCCGAAGACGGCCTTCGCCACGCGGGCTCGCCGCCGGGCGAGGTCCACGCGCTGGGGGCCCCCACCGATGAGCTCCTCCGATTGGACCCGCGGCGAGACCGATCGGGGCGTGGTTCGAGGCGGAGGGGTCGTGCGGGGCACGGTTCGCCCACGGCTCGATGTCGAGCGGGTCCTTCGCGCGCGGCTCATCCCTCGATCTCCAGCGCTCGATTATCCGGAACGCAGGTTCGAACGAGGCTGGCGGTCGGTTTGGGAACGGTAAGGATCGCTCGTCAGGGGCCATTTCACGGTCATCCGCCTTCGCAGGCCCCGAAACGCCGCCCTGCTAGGCTCGCCCCAGTCAGGCAACAGACCCACACCCCCCTCCTGTCGATGGGCTTGCCTGGAGCGGGTATAGAGGCGCCCCGCCCTGGCACCAGATAACAGGTGTCGGCCCTTCAGGCCATTAGCCCTGCGGGGGAGTCGTGGCTCCCCTCGACGACACGAAGCCGTCATGAGCCGCTTGGTTCTCTGAGCTTCCGGAGTCTGTTGTAGACGGTTGCTCAGACGGTTCCCAACGCGCCTGCGATGGCTTCCTTCGGAACTCTTGCTCTCTCTGCCTGACCCAGCAATCGGGCCCTGCTCCGCCTCCTCCCCCGCGAGCAGGGCCAACGGCGTCCGCGAACCGACGCTCGAGGCGATCCCCACAACGGTGGTGACGCCGACCCGGCGGTGGCCCCGCCTAAGCTTCAGGAAGGCCGAAAACCTAGCGAAGCAACCGTGGCCAATGGGCCCTGCACGGTATCGCCATTCCATGGCGCTCTCCGGGCGCCAGGGCCGTGATCCGAGGACGTCGTCCGAGAAGAGGAAGGCATCGTCGGCGAGCGTCCCTTCGACCGGCGTCGCCCGCTCTTGGCCGCGTTTCCTATCGCAAGCGGTCAACCCCGTGCTGCGCCCGGAGGGCGTCGAGCCTCCGCAGGTCCTCCACACTCGTCGACCGGGTCGCCATCTCGAACGGGCGGTCGTACCCCAGCTTGGCGTGCGAGTGCTCGAAGTCGTAGTCGAGCTGGACACTGGAACCCCAGCGCTTCAGGTTCACGCCGACCAGGCGCTTCGGCAGCGCGTAGATCGTGAGTTTCTTGGCCTGCGCCAGGCCACTCAGGAAGGCGTCTATCTGCACCCTCAGGGGCAGCGCGCCGTTCTCGAAGATCTTGCGCACCGCCGCCTTGCTGACCAGGTACGCGTGTGTGCCCTGGAACAACCGTATGTCCACGTGCGTCGTGTGCTTGGTGACCATGCTGGGCCGGGTGGTGCGGCAGCCCAGCAGCAGGATGTCCCAGCCGGCCGGCACGCCCCGCAGCGCCTTGTTCACGGAGGCCAGCAGGCGGCCGGGCAGGATCGCGTCGTCCTCCATCACCAAGTATCGCTGGCTTGCGATGGTGGCCGCGTCGTACAGGATGTCGAGCCAGGTGCACAGGTGGCTGAGCGCACACCCAACGCCGCCCATCGACGGCATCTCGGCGTGCGTGTGGCGGAACCCGCGGCGTTCGACGGCGGCGAGCCTGGCCAGCGCCGGCTCGTACACCAAGGCCCGGGCACGGGGCCAGACGCTCGCTGCGTCGACCGCACGGAACCGCCGCAGCTCTGAGGCGGTCAGATCGCTGCTGTCGAACTGCTGCAGGAACGACTGCAGGCGAGCTTGGTGTCGTTCCAGGTTGAGCACGTAGCAGATCATCCGTCGGTCAGTCCCTTACAGGAGAATGTCCGGCCGCTGTTGAAGTCCGGGGGTGATCCGGCGGCCTTCACGCTGCTTCCTCATCGTACTCCGAGCCTTTGACACTCCCGGTATGACGGCGTAGGGCAGCGATCAAAATGGGCATCTCGTACCGCATGAACGCCTCCGTGGCCGCGTCGGCCACGTGCAGCGGTAGGTGGACCAGGCGAAGTACCGAAGCGGTTTCGATCTTCTCCCGGGGTAGGGTGAAGGCGATGCGCATCGGCGTCGTGTTCCCCCAGACGGAGATCGGCGCGGACGCGGGCGCGGTACGCGCCTACGGCGAGCGGGTCGAGGAGCTCGGGTTCACCCACGTGCTCGCCTACGACCACGTCGTGGGCGCCGACCCGACGGTGCATACGCCGTGGAGGGGCCCGTATAACGTGCTCACGACCTTCCACGAGCCGATGGTGCTCTTCGGCTACCTGGCCGGGATCACCTCGCTGGAGCTCGTCACCGGGATCATCATCCTCCCCCAGCGCCAGACCGCCCTCGCGGCCAAGCAGGCCGCGGAGGTCGACCTGCTCACCGGTGGCCACTTCCGCTTCGGTGTCGGGCTCGGGTGGAACGCGGTCGAGTACGAGGCGCTGGGCAAGGACTTCTCAAACCGAGGCCGTCGCATCGAGGAGCAGATCTCGCTGCTGCGCCGGTTGTGGACCGAGCAGGCCGTCACCTTCGAGGGCGCCTACGAGCGGGTCACCGCCGCCGGGCTCGCGCCGCTGCCCGTGCAGCGTCCCATCCCCGTGTGGATGGGAGCGCAGTCGCCGCGCGCCTACGAGCGCGTCGGCAGGCTGGCCGACGGCTGGTTCCCGCAGGTGCCACCGGGACCGCAGCTCGACCACGCGCGCACCATCGTCGAGGCGGCGGGGAGGGACGCCGGTCGGGATCCGTTCACGCTCGGCATGGAGGGTCGCGTGAGCTGGCACGAGGAGGGCACGCCCAAACTCGTGGAGCAGGTGGGGAGGTGGCGGGATGTGGGTGCGACACACCTGTCGATCAACACGATGGGCGCAGGCCTCGGCGCCGTCGACGCTCACCTCGCTGTGCTCGCCAAGGTGGCAGGAGCGCTCGAGCTCGCGACTGACCCATCACGACCCTGATGGAAGCAGCGCCACAGACCCCCGCGGTCCAGATCAGGCGAGTCGCGCCCAGCTCGAGTCGGGGACGGATGGGCGGCCGCACGCTGAGATGCGGCGCGAGGCTCCCCCCGGGGGGGCCGCTGGTCAACCGGTGGCGACGGCGCCTGGACCGGGAGAAGTCGATGGCTGCCGCGATCAGGACGACCACGCCCACACCCATCTTCCCAGGCTGACCGCGTTCGCCCGGGTCAGGGTCCTATGTCTCGGTTCCCTTCATAGGTGCACAACGGAGCACGTGATGGTGCGCGTTATGCCGTCGACCTGCTGGATCTTGATCAGCACCTGCCTGCTGAGATCGTCCAGGGTGCGAGCCTCGGCCCGCACGATGACGTCGTATGGGCCGGTGACGTCTTCGGCCGAGACCACGCCCTTGATCCGGGCCACTTCTCTGGCGACCTGCGCCGCCTTACCTACCTCGGTCTGAACCAAGATGTAGGCGTCCACCGTTCGTCTCCTCCCATGCCACTGGCCTTTCGATGGGCCAAGGGGGGAAGGGGGGAATCCCCGGTTCGAGTCAGTACCCCCCGGCCCTCGCATCGTATATCGGGGGTCACGCTCCCGCTGATCCAGGGCATGCTCAGCCAAGCGCCCGGTCCTACGGTTGACCCGGATGGCGAAGGAGATCCACGATGGCGGCTCGGAGGGAGTCATCCTCCTGCAGGTCCATCAGAACCTCAGCGAGCCCGCGGCCATCCGGCCGCCCGCAGAACTGGCGTATGGCGTCTGCTCGAACGTTGGATGGCGATGTGAGGAGGAGGAGCAGGTCTATCCGCGCACCCGCCGGAAGCTTCCGAAGCTTGCGCATCGCTCGGCGCGGGATGGTCACAGCCGCATAGGACCACAGGGAAAGGCACGCTGGCCAGATGCTCCAAGGGCGCTGCGGCCGAATATCATACCCATCCGCCGCGTCGCTGGCGGAGCCGACCGGACCCCAGAGCGGGCAGCACCATCGGTTCGGCCTCCTCGGCAGCCCCCGCACGTTGGCCGAACTCCGGGGTCGTCGCGTCGCGCCCAGATTTCGCGGGCCAGTAGTCCGATCGGACCCGCGGCTGAGCCCGATCCTGGGCCCTCGACCGCGCCGACGGTGGGGGCGAATACCCGAGCATGCAAGGTAACGAGGCGAGGCCCCATCGAGGGCTGGAACTCCGGCCGCCGCGGGGTGACCATCCCCGTAGGGGTCCAAAACCCCGATTCCTCACGCGGCCGCCCCGTGATACTCGTGGATCAAGCCACCGCTGTTGCAGGCGATCGAGAGCAGCAGGTGCGCGAAGGACACCATGGTGATCGCCACATACGACGAGTTCGGCGGGCAGTGGGACCACGTGACGCCGCCGGGCCAGGGAAGCGCGGCCGGGCCGCACGACCAGTGGGGCCCCGGCACACGGATCCCGACGCTGGTGATCTCGCCGTTCCTGCGCGGCGACTTCGTGGTCGACCACACGCAGTACGACACGACGTCGATCCTCGCCACGATCGAGCACCGGTTCGGGCTGGCGCCGCTCTCGACGCGTGACGCCGCCGTGGCGGACCTGTCGAACGTGTTTGACGCGCCTATCCGATGGTCAGAACCAGCCCTGATCGTGTGCTCTGTCGCTGCCGCCCTGCCGGGGTCCGGGGCGTCGCGCCCTGTAGGCGATTGGTCGGTAGCTTGCCGCCTCTGCTCCTAGCGGCCCGTGGCAGCAGTCCTCGGCTGGGACGGGTGTTGCTCCGGCGCTGGGGCAGTACGTGGTCGACTAACCCGCGCCTTCCCTTCGTCAAGCTGGCGCGTAGTGCCGGGCCACCTCCGAACCGTACCGTGCTCCCACGCTGGCCGCGTTCTCCGTTAGCCACTCGCTCAGCCGCCGCTCTCCCGTCGGGGGTCCCTCGGTGGCCACGAGGCCCGCCATCAGCCCCCCGAGCTCGTCCTTCGTGACCACCACGTCCCTCACCAGGTAGCCGATGAGTCGTGAGGCGGCGAGCGCGGCTGGGGGCGGAACGTGGACGATGCGCGCCCTCCTCCCGATCTTCTGGGCGATCAGTGTGACCAGCTCCTCGAAGGTGAAGGTCTCGGGCCCCACGGCGTCGATGACCTCGTTCTCATCGCGCTGTCCGGCCCGCACGCAGAGCTCGGCCACGTCCTCGACAAAGACCGGTCGCACCCGGTAGGTGCCCGAGCCCGGGATGGCGAAGACCGGGAACCGCCTCAGGAGGTAGGCGACGTTGTTGATGAGGATGTCCTCCTTCCCGAAGATCACCGTGGGCCGGACGATCGCGTAGCTCAAGCTCGACTCGCGGATGGTGCGCTCGATCCGGAACTTCCCCCGGAAGTAGGGGTACGGCGAGTCCTCGGCGGGGTTGGAGATGCTGATGTGCACGATCCGCTTGACCCCGGCGTCACCCGCCGCTCCGAGAAGCGTCTCCGTGCTGCGGACTGCCCGGTGGAAGGTCACCTCGCCCTGGGGGAAGCGCACCCAGTACGTGTTGTAGAGGGTCGTCGCTCCGCCCAGGTGCTCCGCGAGCTTCCCCCGGTCCTCGAAGTCGAAGGGAAACGCGCTCACCCGGGCCCCGAAGGGGTTCGGCCGATCCGGATGCCCGGTGAGCGTCCTGACCGACCTCCCCATCGACAGGAGCCGCTCGGTGATGTACCTGCCCGTGTAGCCGAAGGCTCCCGTGACGACGTCGAGATCCCCAGGCATGACCGGCCCATGCTATGAGGTTCGCAGGGATGCCGGCGGCTGCGGTGGGGGGCGACGATCCCCCAGCTGATCCCACCCCAGTGCATGACCAGGGGAACAAGCGGCTTGCGAGGTGGACGAGCAAGCTCGCGAGCCGGCCAGCGTCGGTCTTGCGGTGCCCGGGGCACATCCTCTCGCGTGGCCGTTACTCGATCACCCGGGA
>JALYLZ010000165.1 GCA_030774015.1 Actinomycetota bacterium
CTTGGCCATCCTGGCCGTGTGAGAGCAACGCAGCATTCGTCAGGGTCATCGGTCTTCGAGCTCCTGTCTCGCCCTGGAGGGATGGAGTGCTACTGGAGGTGTCTCACCTCAGCCTGACAGACAGGGGGGCTGGTCCGCGACCGGGCAGGCAATCTGTACGGCACGACCTATTACGACGGCCAGAACAACCTCGGTTCCGTGTATCAGCTGGCCCCGACCTCGACCGGAACCTGGAAGGAACGAGTCCTCTACAGCTTCCGAGGCGGCATGGACGGCAGCAATTCGATAAGCAACCTGGTATTCGACGCGCACGGCAACCTGTACGGCACGACGAGTGAGGGAGGCGCCCCCGGATGCTCGTGCGGCACGGTGTTCGAGATGACCCGCGGGAGCCAGGGTCAGTGGAAGGAGAGCGTCGTCTACCGTTTCACGGGAGCCCCCGATGGAGCATTTCCGTACAACGGACTGGTAAGCGATCAGGCGGGAAACATGTACGGCACGACCGTGCACGGTGGCACCGACAACGAGGGTGCCATCTATCAGTTGACAATCTAGGGGGCAGTCGGAGCCTCGGGCCGGCCCCCGATCAGCCCTCGGGCCGAGGTCCGCTTCGGCTTCCCGAAGGCGAACTCACGGCGAGGTATCAACTCGATCAGGCACCCAAGAACCTGCGCGGGCTATGCGAGCGTCTGGGCGACATGCTGAACGGAAGCGACCAACTTCACGGCGACGCTCGCGAGAACCTTCTTGCCAATCGTGCCGATGACGTGGCCGCCGTTCAGTGGGCGGTCGAGCACGGCATCGACGACGTTGCCCTTCTCGCGGCCGGGCCATACCCGCCCGGGTTCGACCTCGATGCCGCCGTCAACCTGTGTGTGCGCGGGCTGGCTGAGTTAGCGACTGTGCCTCTCCCGTGACGCGAGGTGACGCTCCGGCGCTCGACTGTCATGCGCACATCGCACCGGACGTCACGGCCGAGGAACTCGGACGACTCGGAACACTCGGGCAATCTCTCACCGGCTTCCAGCCGTACACATCTCGGAGCCCCGCGAGGCCGTGTAGCCTGGCGGAGGAGGAGAGCCTCATGCGAGCGAGGGCCTGGATCCAGCTCGGGATCATGACGCTGATCGTCAGTGGTTCATTGATGGCGCTCACGCCCGTACCGGCGTCCGCGGGCTTCCCCGGTGGGAATGGCAAGATCGCCTTCACGAGCACCCGGGACGGGAACGACGAGATCTACGCGATGAATCCCGACGGGTCTGGACAAGCGAACCTGACCCACAACCCCGCGAAGGACTTCGAGCCGGCCTGGGCGCCCGATGGGTCGAAGATCGCCTTCGTCAGCGACCGGGCGGCGAGCGGGGGCTGGGACGTGTTCGTCATGAACGCCGACGGTTCGGGCGTGGTCAACCTGACGAACAACCCCGCGCTCGACTGGACCCCGGCCTGGTCTCCGGATGGCACCAAGATCGTCTTCACGAGCTACCGGGCCGGCGGTGGCGAGATCTTCGTCATGAACGCTGACGGATCCGGGGTAGTGCAGCTCACCAGCAACGCGACCTACGATCGCCACCCCAAGTGGTCGCCGGACGGAGCGAAGATCGCGTTCGAGTCGCAACCCTCCGCCAGCGACTGGGAGATCAAGGTCATGAACGCCGACGGAACCGGCGTGACGCAGATCACGAACAACAACTACGCCGACTTCGAGCCCGACTGGTCGCCCGACTCCTCGAAGATCGCCTGGCGGAGCGGAGAGTCCGGCGCGGGGCAGATCGCCGTCATGAACGCCGACGGGACCGGCATCGTGACCCTCACGAACGATCTCGAATACGATCTGGAACCCGCGTGGGCGCCCGACGCGACGAAAATCGCCTACGGGAGTGTGCAGGGAAATGACGTCGTCGTTCGCGTCATGAACACGGACGGCACTGGACAGGTGACCATCGGCTCCAGCACCGGATTCGACTCCGACCCGGACTGGCAGCCCGTCAGCGGCAGCCCCACCTCCTTCAGCCTCACGGTGACGAAGCGTGGCGGAGGCGTCGGCACGGTGACGAGTTCCCCCCCCGGGATCCGGTGCGGCACGGATTGCTCGGAGGCCTACCCGAGCGGGGCGGTCGTGACACTCACCCCGGTCGCTGCGAAAGGGTCCACATTCGCGGGGTGGACCGGAGCGTGCTCAGGCACCGGCACGTGCGCCGTGACGATGAACGCCTCGAAGACGGCGACAGCGAGGTTCAAGCGGGCATAGGAGGTCACGCGAGGAAGCTCCCGCGCCCCTACCCGGCGAACGAGCGGAGAGCCTGAGCGGCGGCGGGGTACAACGCCGAGAGCTGATCAACGTCTCCGAGCTCCACGTCGGGTGTCTCCACGCCGGGCCATTCGGTGCTTGCCCCGAGGAACCAGCTACCCCCTGGCATCAACCTTGCAGTGTGGAACGTGCTTCCAGGGATGAGCAACTGCAACTTGTGTCCATGGCGGAGATCGGGTCCCACGATCTCGTGTCCGGTTGTCCCATCCGGATACAACAGAACCACCTCGATGGGGTCCCCGAGGTATCGGTGATACAGCTGGTGGTTGCGGATCCTGTGGAGCCGAACCGGCGCATCCGGAGTCACCAGGAAGTACAGGGCCGAGCCGAGCGGCCGCCCGGCGTCGAACGGCGCTTCGAGTCCTCCCGGCGCGATTCGCTCGACGCTCCTGTACGTCTCTGCGACGAATCCACAGGTCGCGTGGGCCTGCAGCCCAAGGAGCTCCCGCACGTCATCCGCAGTCATCTCGCCTGGCATCCCTACCTCCAAACGTAGTGTGCTCTCCTCTCAGACCTGTGCCCCGCGCAGGGGAAGGTCCTCTGCGAAGGGTACGGGACGGATGACATTGTGCCGGTCCGCTCTGTTACGGTCGCCGGATGAGCAGGTCCTTGCTGGAGGACGCGTTCGGCCACCACGTGTGGGCGACGCTGCGGTTTGTGGATGCGTGTCTCGCGCTCAGCCCGGAGCAGCTGGGGACCGCCGTCCTGGGGACCTACGGCTCCGCCCCCCGAGACCCCGCACACTTGATTGGGAGAGACGCTCGCTGGTCCAATATGCCGTAGAGCCCCGTCCGGCTCGAGCGCCCGGAGGCGCCGGGAGCCGGGTCGAACCGAAGGGCCGCCGCGCTCACCCCTGCCAGCACAGCAGCCGAAGCCATTGCTGGGCCCACCAGGGCGGCGCTCACCACGTCCTGGCGCGGTTGTCACTCCGGGTACACGTTCGTCACCCCGGGGCCGCCATCGGTCAGTCGGAGCACGTCCGAGAGCTCTTCAACGACCGCCTCCATGAGTGGGAGACCTTCTACAACTCACCGGCCCCACGGGGGCCTGGGCGGTCAGACTCCATTTGAGAGGCTGGCAGAAGACGAGGGTCCGGCCGTGAACAGACACCCGTCAGTTGCGCAGCTAGCAGCCGTCTTTCAAGAACGAGGTGTCGGCCCCTCCCCGAGGGGAATCCTTTCACCTGTCCCGGCCGTACCAGTCATGACGAGAGCGCACGGACCGACGTGCGGGAACCGGGAGGGGTAACATGCGTCGTTACGCGATCGCCGTCGCCATGCTCACGCTCGCGACGGCGGTCATCGGATCAGGGACTCCGGTGGCCGCCGCTATCACCGTGAACTGGCCCCAGTTCCGCTTCAACAACAACCACACCGGAGTGAACCCCCACGAGACCACCATCACCGTCCAGAACATCAAGTTCGTGACCCGGGATTGGGCGGCCCAGCTGGGAAAGCTGGTCGACTTCTCGTCCCCCGCCGTGGTGAACGGCGTCGTGTACATCGGCTCGGACGACGGCCGGCTGTGGGCGTATCCGGCGGACGGGTGCGGCCAGGACCTGTGCACCACCCCGCTGTGGACCTCGACCTCCCTCGCCCAGATCATCGACTCGCCCACGGTTCGGAACGGCCTCGTGTACGTGGGCTCCCAGACCTCCGACACGTCGGCCGCCGGGAAGCTCGACGTGTTCTCGGCCGCGGGGTGCGGCCAGCCGGTGTGCAGCCCCCTGTGGCAGGGACTGGCGGGCAACCAGTCCATTCTGGAGTCGTCCCCGGCCGTGGGCGGCGGGCTGGTCTTCGTGGGGGCCTTCGACGGGAAGCTGTACGCCTTCCCTGCGGGCGGATGCGGCGCTCCCACCTGCAAGCCGGTGTGGACGGGCGCCACGGGAGGAACCATCGAGTCCACGCCCACGGTGGTGGGCGGTGTGGTCTACATCGGGTCGGACGACGGGAAGCTCTACGCGTTCAATGCCGCGGGATGCGGCGCGGCCCAGTGCCAGCCCCTGTGGACCGGGACCATCGGGGGGTCCGTGTTCGAGTCCAGCCCCGCCGTGGCCAAGGGGATCGTGTACATCGGCTCGGACCACTTCCTGGCGGCCTTCACCGCGGCCGGGTGCGGCACGGCGACCTGCGCTCCGCTGTGGGAGGGCACCTACCAGAACGAGTTCTTCGGCGGCTCGCCCGCCGTGTTCAACGGCAACGTTTACATCGGCCTGGAGGATGGGCTGGGGGTCTTCGCGGGGGACGGGTGCGGACAGGCCATCTGCGGACCGGCCTGGCTCGGGTTCGGGTCGGGCTTCCAGGCCCAGGTCCTGTCCTCGCCCACCGTGGCCAATGGCATCGTGTACGCGGGCCGGAACACCGGCGAGGTCCTGGCCTGGCGGGCCAAGCCCTGCGGGAAGTTCATCTGCTCCAGCATCTGGAGCGGCGCCACAGAGGACCCCCTGGTCAACTCCTCGCCGACCGTGGTCAACGGCAAGGTCTACATCGGCAGCGCCAACAGCAACTTTCCGGAGGACATCCAGGGCCGGATCTACGTGTTCGATTCGTCTCTGTAGTCCGCAGGGTCGGATCCGCTCGGACTTCACGCGAGGGCAGTGGCCGCGGAAGGCCACCGAAGGCCGCAGCCAGGCGGTCAGGTCGGGCGAAAGGACGCCTCCGTCCCGATCCACACCTGGACCGAGTACCGGTTGAGGTGGTGGAAGGTCACCGTGGCGTACCGGCGGATCCCGCCGGCCGGGCGCAGGTCGACCAGAGTCAGGGGGAGCTTGGTGTCCGGGGCGAGGGTCTGCTCCAGCCTGGCCGGGCCCCCGAGCAGCACGTCAAAGAGCACCACCACCCCGGTGGGGGGAAGGGTGTCCATGTGATCCCGGATGCGACCCGGTACGCGACCGCGCCTGCTGGCCGCGCTCGTCGTGGCGGGGGGCCTCGGCGCTCAGACTCATCAGGGCCGGGAACGAAGCGATCCCCGTAATGGGCGGGGGTCGGAAAGCTTTGGGAGGCCCTTCAGGCTCTCAGCCAATCCGCTTCGCAACCACACTCTACTCCTCCTTTGCGGTCTTTGCGGTCCGGGTCTCTGGGCTTGGCCCGTCTTGAGGTCGACCCGGGCCACGGTCCCGGCGCTCGAGTTGGCCACCCATGCGGCACGAAAGACGGTCCGCCGCTTCGCACAGCACAGCCTTCAGCCTCTCCAGGCCGAGGCGGTGCTCGGTCCCTGCTGCGATGCGCACGAAGGGCGCCCCGTGCTCGGGGTTTGAGGCCGTCAGGTACACGCGGGTGACGTCGAACCCGAAGCTCGCCCCCGCAACGATCGGCACCCGGTGTTCCCCGGCGACGGCGAGCACCGTCCGGACGAACCGCTGATGGACGTCGAGGTGGTCGTCCGCCCGAGCGAACACGACACTGAAGTAACCTCCGGCGAAATCCAGGAGCCGGGCCCGCCGCCACGCGGGATGGTCGGGCAGGGCCGGATGCCGAGCGCCGAGGACGGTCCTTGCGCTGCGATCCGAGCGCTCCCCCAGCGCACGGGCGAGCTCGAGCGCGTTTCGCCCGATGCGGGCCAGCCGTTGCCACAGCGCCGCGCGGTTGGGTCCGGGGACGAGGTACGGCGCCCCGTCCGGCACGTTCGTCCCTAGGTGCTCCCGGTATGCGTCCAGCCGCTCGGCATCCGGGTGGGGGGCCACGATCATGCCGGCGGGAGTCCGGTCCAGTCCGAACTGCGGGTACTTGGTCAGGCTCTCCACCTGCACGATTCGGACACCTCGGGCCCCCGCCGGCAGCATCGCGAACGGATGGACCGCGCAGGACAGGCCGGTGGTGTCGACGACCAGCGTGGTGGGTTCGCCCCCCGACGTGCCAGCGAGATGGCCGATCACCTGAGCGAGGTCGGGCATCGCCATGGCTCGTTCGTTGCAGAAGGCGTCCAGGAAGACGACCCGCGGACGAATCGCGTCGATCGCGCGCAGCAGGCCATCGGTGTCGTCCTCGTCCACCTCCACCACCCCGTCCCCGAGGGCGCTACGCCGAACCAGCTCGAGGCTCTCGTGGTAGAGGGACCGGCCGGCCAGGACCCGCTCCGGCGTGGATCCGTCCATCGTCAGGTAGGCCAGCACCGTGGCGAACGCGGACATCCCACAGCTCGTCATCAGGGCTCGCAGGTCCATACCGGCCGGCCGGTCGACGTACTCGCGGAGGTACGCCTCCTCGAACGTCGCCGCGTCGGCGTGGCGGTCCCGACGGTAGTCGTCATGGTGCTCGGTGATCCGGCCGGCGAACCTGCCAGCTTGGGCGAACACCGAGTACCCGAACGAGGGGGACTGCCAGTCCGCGCAGGTGATGGCCGCGGCCGCCGACGACACGAGCACCCGGATGACTTCGGCGAGCTCACCGCGTTCCTCGGTGAACCGGTGGACCGCCGCTATCGACGGATGGATGGTCGTGGCGAGGTCTCGGAGCGTCAGCGCGCTGTCACGCAGCATGCCGAACCGCCGCCTGAAGTGCCGGATGCCGTCCACCACCGACTGGAGCGTGGATGCCCGAAAGTGGGAACCGGCGTCCTGGACCTCTTCGAGCGCCCGCTCCAGCCGGGAGGACATGCAACCGGCGATCCAGGCCAGCTCGGCGAAGTCGTCCCCCAGGTCCTCGAGCGACGCGACCGCGAGCGCACGCTGGTGAGAGGACTCGTCAATCGCGACGCTCGCTCGCTTCACCCGGGACCCGATCTGTCGGCCTCAGGTGAGAAGACAGGACCGGGCCGGCGGAGGTTCCCTCGGCCACCCGGGTCGATGCGGCGGTCCCCGGGGAACCTGCGGGCGACCTCCGCGGTCATGTCACCGGGACCGGCGCAGGGGCGCGGCCGGCCCAGGGAGCAGTGGTGCGAGCCCTTCGCCTGTCGGAAGTCGCCGGTGCTGTGGGCGGACGCCTCATGGGCGCCGACGTCGTCGTCACCTCTCTGGCCGTCCACAGCTCCGAGGCCAGGCCGGGGACGCTCTTCGTCGCCCTCCCTGGAGCGCGGACGGACGGCCACGAGTTCGTTGGCGAGGCCTTCGCCAGCGGGGCGGCCGGCGCGTTGGTTGAGCGCCCGCAGGGGACCTCGGAGCCGGCCGTCGTGGTGGACTCGACGGCGGAGGCACTTCTGGCCCTGGCCGCGGCAGAGCGCTCGGCGCTCCGGGCGCCGGTGGTCGGCATCACGGGATCCGTGGGCAAGACGAGCACGAAGGACATGACGGCATCAGTTCTGGGCATGCGCTTCGCCACCCATGCCAGCCCGGCCTCGTTCAACAACCAGGTCGGGTTGCCGCTGACCATCCTGGGGGCCGACCCGGGCGTCGGGGTGCTGGTCTGCGAGATCGGCGGGGGCGCGGTAGGGGAGATAGCGGACCTGTGCCGCGTGGCCCGCCCCGACATCGGCGTCGTGACCACGGTCGGCGTAGCCCATCTGGAGACGTTCGGCTCCCGGGCCAACATCGCGCGAGCCAAGGCCGAGCTCGTCGAAGCCCTCCCCCCAGACGGCCTGGCCGTCTTGAACGCCGACGACCGTGTGGTCCGGGGCTTCGCCGGCCGGACCCTCGCCGCGGTCCGCACGTTCGGCCGGTCCCAGCGCGCCGACGTTAGGGCAGAGGACGTCACCGTGGACGAGATGGCCCGCGCCCGGTTCGTGCTGGCCGTGAGCGGGGACCGCGAGCCCGTTCGCCTGTCAATGCCGGGCGAGCACATGGTGACGAACGCGCTGGCGGCGGCGGCCTGTGGCCTGGCCCTGGGGATGTCGGCGGCCGAGTGTGCGGTGGGCCTGGAGCGGGCCCGGATCTCGCCGTGGCGGATGGAGCTTGGCAGAGCCGCCGGGCTGCTCCTCCTCAACGATGCGTACAACGCGAGCCCGGACTCAGTTCGGGCGGCCCTGCTGACCGCTCGCCGGCTGGCCGGCGGCGCGCGGTGCATCGGCGTGCTCGGGGAGATGGCCGAGCTGGGGCCGGATACCGACCGCGCCCACCGTGAGGTCGGCGCCGCCGTCGCCTCGCTCGGGATCGACGTCCTCATCGCGGTCGGCCCGGGCGCCTGGGTGATCGCCGAGGCGGCCCTGGATGCCGGAATGCGGCCCGACAGGGTGGTCCGCTCAGGGACCGTCGAGGAGGCTCAGGAAGCCGTGCGGCGGATGGCCAGACCGGGGGACGTCCTGCTGATCAAGGGGTCGCGGGTGGCGGCCCTGGAGCGCCTGGCCGCTCTCCTGGCGAGGGGACCGGGCGCCTCATCGCGACGACCAGCCAGACATCCTTCGCCCTCATTGGCGGGACGTCGCTGCGGACCGTGACGCTTCGGATCGGGGGCCGGGACCGTGCGGTGCTCTTGAAGCTCGAGGGGGAGAACCCGGGCGGCTCGGTCAAGGATCGTACGGCCCTCGGCCTCGTCGAGGATCTCGAGCGCTCCGGCCGGCTCGGCCCACGCTCGATCGTGGTCGAGTCGACCTTGGGCAACCTGGGGGTGGGACTGGCCCTGGCCTGCCGTGCGCGGGGGTACCCGTTCGTGGCCGTCGTCGACCCCAGGATCGGGCGGGGGTTCCTGGACCGCATGGCCGAGCTCGACGCGACCGTGGAGATGGTCCGGGAGGCCGACGACCACGGCTCGTATCTGGCCGCCCGGCTGGCCCGAGTCGGGTCGCTGTGCGCGTCGTCCTCGCGGTTCGTGTGGACCGACCAGTACGCGAACCCGGCCAACCCGAGGATCCACGAGACCCGAACCGGGCCCGAGATTCTCCGGCAGACCGCGGGGATGGTGGACGCGGTGTTCGTCGCCGTGTCCACGGGGGGAACGCTCGCCGGCATCGCCAGGTGCTTTCGCCGGACCAGCCCCGGGACCCGGATTGTGGGAGTGGACGCCCGCAGAACCTTCTCGGGCGGGAACCTGTGGGTCGTGAACTATGCGGACCAGGGCTGGAGAGGGCTGACTCTTGCCCGGCGGATCGTGTCGGAGCCCATCGAAGTCCCATCCAGCCCGTCGGCCGTATACCCCATGACCGCGGAGGGAAGGGGTGGGCCATGGCCACACACGTGCGACGTAGCGCCCGGATCCTCATGGGGGTCCTCGTGGTTTCGGGGATACTCGCCTCGGCGTTCGCTGGAACCGCTGCGGCGACGAGCACCCGTACCGCGAGGTGGACGCTGGTGGATTATCACCAGAGCGCCTGCTTCAGCAGTAACGTCACCGATGCGTACTTCGGCATCTGGATCGACGGAACGTGGCGACGCTCGATCGACGTGGGAGCGGCGAATCTCCCACCGGGGGGCACGTACACCACCAGCTACGCGCCCATCCCGCCTGGCTCGAGCGACGGCGTGTACTCGCTGGCCTACGTTCACGTGGTCCTGCGGTCCACCCAGGCATTGGGGACGTACACCGCCGACATGTGGGCTTCGGACGGTCGCCTCATGCAATCGGTGCCGATCACGCTGGTCGTTCAGTCGAAATGCGGCTACTGAAGGAGCCGGTAGAACCGCCCAGCGGCGGGCCTCGATCGGGAAGGATCACGCGTGACACATCGCTCCGACCGGCGTTCATACTCGGCGGCGGCATCCGGCAGCGCCGCCCGCCCGTAGACCTCCCGAAGGTTTCCCCTCGTCGGACAGTGGAGAGGAAGACCGTCGTGAGTCGATCGGCGCTCGTCCGCGCAATGTGGGCCATCGCGTTGGTCGGCGGGGTGCTGGCGATCGGGCCGCCCGCGACGGCCGGGTTCCCCGGGACGAACGGCAAGATCGCCTTCGTCAGCGAGCGGGACGGGAACCTCGAGATCTACTCAATGAACCCCGACGGATCCTCTCAGACCATCCTGACCAAGAATCCGGCCCGCGACTTTCAGCCGGCCTGGTCACCCGACGGATCGAAGGTCGCGTTCACGAGCGACCGGACCGGCGGCTGGGACATCTATCTCATGAACGCCGACGGGTCCGGCCAGACCAGGCTCACCACCGACCCCGCGCTCGACTACAACCCCGCCTGGTCGGCGGACGGGACGAAGATCGCGTTCAACAGCGGCCGGAACGGGACCCAGCTGTGGACGATGAACTCGAACGGGACGAACCAGGTCCAACTCACCCACGACACCGTCACCGACCGGCACCCCAAGTGGTCGCCCGACGGGACGAAGATCGCCTTCGAATCCTACCGCGGCAACTGGGAGATCTACGCACTCAACGCGGACGGGACCGCGGAGACCCGGCTGACCAACGACAGCGCGTATGACTTCGAGCCGGACTGGAAGCCGGACGGGAGCAAGATCGCCTGGCGGACCGGGAGGTTTGACGGCGTCGGCGACATCGCGGTGATGAACCCAGACGGGACGGGGATCGTCAACCTCACCAACGATCCGGCCTACGACCGGGAGCCGGGCTGGTCGCCGGATGGGACCAAGATCGCCTACGCCAGCGTGCAGGGGACGAATTTCGACATCCGCGTCATGAACGCCGACGGCACCGGCAAGGTCACCCTCACCACGAACCCCGCGAACGACTACGACCCGGACTGGGCCCCCGGGACGTCCACGCCGACGACGTTCACCCTCACGGTGATGAAGAAGGGTAGCGGTGCCGGAACGGTGGGAAGCAGCCCGGCGGGGATCGCGTGCGGCACGGACTGCTCGGAGCCCTACCCAGGCGGGACCGTGGTCACGCTTCGAGCCCGGCCCGCCGTTGGCTCGGTCTTCGCCGGCTGGACCGGAGCCTGCTCGGGAACGGGAACCTGCTCCGTGACGATGAACGCCCCGAGGACGGCGACGGCCACGTTCGGCGCCGTCCTGACCGGGGCGATCGCGCTGACCCGCCACGGAACGAATCCAGGCTGATGGCAGTTTTCAAGACCGCCGCCTTCGTCCGCTCGGCCACCCTCCCGAGGAGGATTGTCCCATGGGCGCCAGAGCGGGCTCCACGAGGCCTACAAGGACGTGAAGCCACCCAAGCCGAAGAAGGCCGACGTGGTGCCGATCAGGTAGCTCCTGATCTGCTCTTGGTCTACCCTCATGCCAGAGTCGAGGTCGGGCGCGACGGCTCCTAGTTGGGACGGAATGGCTGTTGATAGAGTACCCATGAGAACGTCTCCAGGGAGGCGGTGAAGCAAGACATTCAGCAGGACGGCCTTTCGATGTTCACTTCCGTCACCCTTGACCTCAAGAGTGCGGGGCGAGCGATCAAACGGATGACGCAGTCTGGACTGACCTGCCCTTAGGCGTGATCATGGGAGCGAGCTAGTAACTATGTCCCGAACCCGAGTCGAGGTGCTCACGTTCTCGCTGCTGCTCTTGGTGGCCTGTGGCGGATCGACTGAAGAGACAGCTGCGAACCAAAGCTCAGCGCCGCCATCTTCAACACCATCAGCTACGTCGCCGCCGAGTCCATCCGCCTCACCGTCCCCGAGCGCAAGCCCGGTCATCTTCGCGGACGCGCGGAACGCGGTGTGCGGAAGTATGTCGTCCGTCCCGAAGCATCTTCAGGAGGCCAAGCCGTATGCGAATGGACGGGTTCCTCCAGACTTGGCCAACAAGTTGACCCAGGACGCCGCGGCCTTGGATCCGCTGATCTATGGCGATCTTGCGGCGGCGTATCCGACCGGAGTGTTAGATGCGCTCAAGTCGCTCCAGTCCGATCTTCAGAAGATGAGCGCCCTGGACGTATTTGACTCCCGAGCAACCTTAGACGATGCAGTCAAGTCAGCGAACGAAGTCAACTCTCAAATGAGTTGTCCAGCCCTCTCGCCGACACCGTCGACGAGCCCGACCGGGCCACCTGGGAGGACAATTCAAGACGGAACGTGGCAGGTCGGCAAGGCCGTGAAGCCAGGCGTCTATCGGCTGCTCGCACCGTTCCACGGCTGCTACTACGCACGACTCCGCAACTTCAACGGCGCCAACGACATCATCGCGAATGGGCTACCCACCGGTGAGTCGTGGGTAGTGGAGATCAGGTCCACTGATGCGGGCTTTGAGAGCGACCACTGCGGCACTTGGACTTCGGACCTCTCGCGTGTGTCCCAGAGTCTGACGACCATTACTGATGGAGAGTGGATCGTCGGGACGGACCTCCAGCCTGGGACGTATCGCACGACCAGCGCGAAGGGCGGGTGCTACTACGCGCGTCTCAGCAACTTCAGCGGCGTCAGCGACATCGTCTCAAACGACCTAGGTGGCGGACCGCACATCATCACAATCGGCTCGGGCGACGCTGGGTTCCAGACGGAGAAGTGCGGCGTGTGGAAGAAGATTTGAGACTATCGAAGCTCCCGCCCGGGGTTCGGGCCGACCTGCTCCGGGTCCTCACCTCCCCACCAGACGTCCGGGCCGACGTCATCCGCCAGTTCCACGAGCGGAACGACGACCTGGCCGAGCTGCTGATGGACCTAGAAGCAGGACGACTTCCTCCGAGCGGCGATGGTGGACCTGCTTGCGCGAGAGCGAGGGAAACTGAGTGGACGAACCAGGCTCTCAGGAAGCCAAACCTGCCACCGTCGCAGTCACAGTCACGATCGGGACTCCCTCGATCCAGATGCGGAGTCATCTATGGATTCAGTGGACCGAGATTGCGATGGAGCATGAGACCGAGGCGATAGGCATCCGGGCGGAAGCCTTGCGGACCAGGCAAGACGGTGGAGAGATAGCAGGTCTACTCGGCCGGGAAATGCGAGCATCGATGGTCTCGATCGCGGCAGCGGCTCACTCCATCGATGCCTTGTATGGAGCGCTCCAAGAGGCAACTCCCAATCGACCCATGTTCGCTAAAGGAACGCCGCGGCGAGGAAAGATCATCGAGACGTTGAAGTACGGACTCGACCTCCGCGGGGAGACGACGAGGTGGGAGTCTGAGTTTCGGTGGCTCTTCAACCTTCGAGGTGGTGCTGTTCACTTCAAGGGTGAGTTCACGGCAACCGTGCCTCATCCATTAGGAACGAACACTGCTCCAGAGGCCGTTGCCTATTCGCAGGAATCCGCGATTCGGGCGGTTGACTTCCTCTCAGAGGTCCTGAGCGCATGTTCTAAGCGGCCAAAGCCGACCGTTCCAGAGATGGTGAAGTGGGCGACTGACTACGGTCCCGCCATCGAACGGCTCCTCGCATCGCGTGCCCCTCGGCCCGAACCAACTGATTGACGGACAGAGGGCGCACGGGTTCACCGGACTTCTTAGCCTCGATCCACCGAATCTCTTGGGTGCCGTGAGCTCTTGAGCGGCTGAACTCGCGAAAAGGTGCCTCCCACTTGGGATGATGCAGCTGCCGAAGCAAGCATCCACCCGAGCGAAGGAGGCACCTT
>JALYLZ010000166.1 GCA_030774015.1 Actinomycetota bacterium
CTTCGTCACGTGCACCTCGGCCTGCCCGCGGGCGCCCTCGTAGGCCCCGGTTCCGCCGGTGATGGCCACCGTGAAGTCCGTGGCGTTGATGCGCCTCATGTCCTGGAAGGTCAGCTGGCCGCCCCCGTGGCCGATGTAGGTGCGAAGGACGCGCTCCAGATGTCGTCGGCCGAGGACGAGCGTCCAGTCCAGGCACTCGGCCCTGAGGGTGCCCACCCATCGTTCGCAGAACGCGTTGGCGTTCGGGGCCCGGATCGGGGTGAGGACGATCCTCATGCCCTCGGACCGGAACACCTCGTCGAAAGGACCGGAGAACTTGGTGTCCCGGTCGTGGATCAGGAACCTCGGGGACCGTCCTTCCTCCTGGAGGGCCATGGTGAGGTTCCGGGCCTGCTGGGTGACCCACCCCGAGTCGGGGTTGAGTGTCGCTCCCCCCAGGTGGACCTTCCGCGTCCCGAGCTCGATCCATACCAGCACGTACAGCGTCTTCAGCGTGATGGTCTCCACGGTGAGGAAGTCGCACGCCAGCATCCCGGCCGCCTGGTGGCGGAGGAACTGGCTCCACGTGGGGCCACGCCGGGGAGCGGGGCCGAGGCCGGCCCGGCGAAGCGCCGTCGCGATCGTGGTGGCAGACACCCTCACCCCGAGCTTGAGCAGCTCCCCCCGGATGCGCATGTAGCCCCACCGGGGGTTCTCCCTCGCCAGTCGCAGGATCAGCGCCCGGACCTCGGGGTCGAGGGCGGGGCGTCCTGGATGGCGGTGGGGCGTGGTCCACTTCCTGGCGACGAGCTGCCGGTGCCACCGGAGGAGGGTCTCGGGCCGGACCAGGACGCTCCCCACGCCTCCCGCCGAAGCAGCCTGCTCGCGGCGGCGAGGAACGCCCTGTCGGATGCTCGGTAGATCGGCCGCTTCACCTGCCGGCGCAGGATCGCGACCTGGTGTCGCAGCACGGCGATCTCCAGTTCGGCCTCGGCCGCAATGCGGTCGTCCGAACGGACCAGACCGAGGACCCGGCGCAGGAGGAGATAGAGGAGGGAGCTGATCACGGCGCGGCATTGTCGCAGACCGGACCGCCGCTGCCGGTCTCAGGCCCGCGATCGAGTTTCTGGACCCCACGGCCTCACGGGCCAGCTTCCCTTCCGGCGGGAGTCCGAAGCGGCCACCATGTGGGCGCATGTCCGGGACAAGCCGCCCGCGGTCACCGACCTCCGCCCGGACGTGCCGCAGGGCCTGAACCGGGTCCTGGCGAAGGCGTTGAGCAAGGCTCCGGAGTTCCGCTATCAAACGGCGGGGGAGCTGGCCACCGCGGCCCGGGCCGTGGTGGGCTCGGGCGGTGACGAACGGTCCCTGGACCAGCCTCCGCCGGAGCGGCCGTCCGCTGTACGCGGCGCTCTCCTCGGGGCGGGAATCGCGGCGGCCCTGGTAGTCGGGCTGGTCGTCTTCCTGCTGGCAGGCCATGGATCTGCGCCCCGGGCGGAGCCCTCGGCGCCCTCGACTCCAAGCGTCGCCACCTCGGCGACCATCCCCTCTGCGACCACCCCACCGGAGGACCTGGTCACCGGGACCGGTCTGTTCCGGCTCGATCCGCAGACCGGGAAGCCGTCAGGCCGCATCGCCCCATCCGTCTTCGATCCAGGCGCGATCGACGGGCTCGCCGTCGGGGAAGGGGGATTGTGGGTCCACGTCGGATCCGAGGGCGAAGTTGCCGAGATCAAGCCCAAAACTAAAGCGGTGGCGGCGATCGTGCCGGTAGACCCCAGCGGCTACGTGTTCACCGGACAGGGCGCGGTGTGGATCGGGTCAGGCGACCGGGTCCTGCGGGTCGATCCCGTCGATGGGCGGATCGCCGCGACGATTGCCTACCCCGCCCACCCGAGCGGCCCTCTGTCATCCGCGACGAGGGATCTGGTGTGGGCCGACGGACCGGCGATGAGCAAGAAGCCCGGTCTTCCAAACAGCGGCCGATCGCTCCTCGGCATCGATACCCGCACGAACGAGGTCGTGGTGGCCATCGCCCTGCCGAGCTGGAGCGGCATGTGCCTGCTGAGCGGTGCCTTGTGGGTAGCCGAGCCGGTCGGTCCGAACCTCGGCCCGCCGCGGCTCCTGCGGCTTGATCCCAAGCTCCAGCCCCCGGTCCGTGTCCCCGAGTCCAAACGCGATCCAGCCGTGCTCGACGCACTCGGGCTCGTCTTCGAGGAGTCGCTCGGCCCGGCGATCCCACCCGTCGGCCACGGACGTGAGGCCCTTCTGCCAGTACTCGACGGAGAGCCACCACATGGCCACGATCGCCGCTCGATGCCGCTCTCCGGTCTCGAGGTAGCAGGCGAACGCCGCTTCGTGAGCCCGGATCGCCTCGTCGAGGCGGCCGGTGGAGTAGGCGGCTTGGCCGAGCGCATCGAGATCGTCGGGGCCGAGCGCTCCCTCCGCGCCAGCCGGGGCGAGGGCGTCGTATGCCTCGCTCCAAGCGCTGCGGAGGAACGCCTCCCGGCCTCGTTGGAGCAGCGCCCCAGGAGTCTCTTGCGTGTCCATTGCCTCCTGATCCTCGCTCATATGACGATGGCGGGAGGGTGGAATTCGAACCCTGGAGGGACTCGCTCCCCTAGCGGTTTTCAAGACCGCCGCCTTCGTCCGCTCGGCCACCCTCCCGCGGGATTGTCCCACGGGTTCAGACGGGCGGATCCCCTGCTGGACTATCGCTTGTACAAGGAAGTCTTTCCCACCTGGGCCTTAGCGCGCCGGATTGTCGGCATCCGAATAGGACCCACGGCCGGTCGGGCCGCTTGCGGCCGCTGCCCGGGGGGCGGCCCATCTTCATCGGCAGGATGGCGACTGCTCCTTGGTACCCATCGCAACATCGCTCACGGCTCAGCGCAACACGCTCCCCACGCCGGGACGCGGCGAACACACGCTGGGGGGTCGCTGGCTTGGCGCCCGGATCTCGGACCACTCCTGCATGTCGGTGTGCACTCCCTCTCCCGTCTGCTCGGCTCCGCTGCCGCCCTTGACGGGTGAGCTTGCGGGCACGACCAAGCAGAACTCGGGATGTGGGTCACGTAGAGTCCGCGCTCGGCCACGGGTCGAACGACCAGATGATGAGAGTTCAGCCCGAGTACGGCCCGTTTGACAGCGCATACGGGTCTCCCATTCTGCCGAGCCGGATCGGCAGCATCGCCGCTCGGTCGACCTCGAGCAGCTCGGCCTTGGTCACGGGCTTGCCCCGGACCCGCCGGTGAAGGTCGGCCCGGCAGGAGGCCTCCAGACGGGCGTTCAGCTCGGCGAACGAGGAGCAGGAGGGGACGGGCACCATGAAGTTGCGCCGCCCGTACCCGACGAGTGACTCCACGTGGCCCTTCTCGTTGCCCCGGCCGACCCGGCAGAACCGGTGGGCGAACAGGAAGTGGCTCTGAAGGCGGAGGAACTCCC
>JALYLZ010000167.1 GCA_030774015.1 Actinomycetota bacterium
GGGGAGGGGCTACCCCTCCCCAATTCTCATCCGGCGTGGAGGCAGAGGCCGCCCCTTGATGCGCCGGGGCGTGGGAGGATTCGCGCCGTGCCGGAGGTCCACAAGTACATCGGGTTCGCCGTCGTCGGCGCGTTCGGCGTGCTCATGCTGTGGGGTCTGGGGGCGCGCCTGTTCAAGCGAGGGCCGGGGGATTGGTTCTGGCGCTTGCTGGCGGCGATCCAGATCGTCCTGGGGATCCAGGTCGTGGCGGGGATCGTCCTGCTGGCCGTCTACGGGTTCAGCGCCCGGCCCTGGCTGCACTACCTCTACGGGTCGGTGTTCCCCATCACCGTGCTGGTGGTGGCGCACGTCGTGGCGAGGGGACTGGAGCGCGACCACTGGGTCCCGTTCGCCTGGGCGGCGTTCTTCTGCTTCGGGCTCACCCTGCGGGCACTCATGACCGGGCTCGGCGTCGGCTGATCCGCCGCCCAGGCCGCCCCGGCCGCCCCACCGCCCGGCGGGCCGGAGCTTGCTCGACTCAAGATGGGCCGGAAACGCGCCGATTCGAGTGCCGGTGATGGAAGCTCGATCCTTTCCCTCGCTGGAGGCCGAGCTCGCCCGCCTGGACCCCTGGAGCTTCCACGTCCTACCGGGCGAGAGCTTCGGCGTGGACAGCATCGTCGTCGGTACCACCGGGTCGTTCGCGATCCGCGTCGTGCAGGAGGGCATCTCCGCGATGGTGGGCAAGCGGCCCCCGGGGCGTCGGGGCCTCCGGCGCGCGGCGCGACGGTTGGAACGGCGTCTGAACGAGCTGGGCGTGCACACGCGGGTCGAGGCGGTGCTGTGCTCGGTCGGGGCGTCGGGGTTCGCGCCGCGGACCCTCCGCGGGGTCCGGGTCATCCCGCGGATCCTGCTGGTCCGCGAGCTCTCCGAGCGACAACGGGTCCTGCTTCCCCACCAGGCCCAGCGGGCCGCACGGTCGCTCCTTCGCCCCACCGGCTGAGGCCTGCCCTTCGCCCGACCGGCGGACGGCCGCTGCTCGCCCACCCGGCCGGGCCCCGCCAAATCCAGGAACGGCGGTAGCCTTGTCCTCGTGCGCATCTGTTACTCGCGCTGGGACGGCACCCAGGACCCCTTCGGCCCGGACCTGTCCGCCGGCGACCTCCTGGACTCGATGTCGCAGGAGATCCTGTCCGGCGCGGGCGCGGACTCGGCCCTGTCCCGACTGCTCCGCCGGGGCATCCGGGGGCAGTCCTCGGGCCTCGACTCGCTGCGGGCGCGGCTCCGGCAGGCCCGGCGCGGTGAGCAGGACCGGCTGAACCTGGCCGGGCCGCTGGAGGACATCCGGGAGCGTCTCGAGTCGATCCTGGAACGGGAACGCACCACGCTGTCGTTCCAGGCCGAGGACGACGCCCGGATGCGGGAGACCTTCCTGGACTCGTTGCCGGCCGACATGCCGGGCAAGATCCGCGAGCTCCGCGACCACCGGTTCGTGGACCCGCAGGCCCAGCGCGAGTTCGACGAGCTCATGGAGTTCCTGAAGGAGCAGGTCCTGGGGAGCTACTTCCGGAACGTCACCCAGGGCATGCAGAACCTCTCGCCGGAGGACCTCCAGCGCCTGGCCAGCATGCTGTCCGAGCTGAACGAGATGATCGAGGCGCGGGACCGGGGCGACCCCGTCGACTTCGAGGGGTTCATGCAGCGGTACGGGGACATGTTCCCGGAGAACCCCCGGTCGCTCGACGAGCTGCTGGAGCAGATGGCCCGGCGGATGGCCGCGCTGTCCCGCCTGATGGCGTCGCTGTCGGCCGAGCAGCGCCGCGAGCTCCAGGAGCTGGCCGAGCAGCTCCTCCAGGACATGGACCTGGCCTTCGAGGCGGACCGGCTGGCCCAGAACCTCTCGGGGCTGTTCCCGGACATGCCGTGGGGCGAGCCGGTCATGGCGGGCGGCGAGGACGCCATGCCCATGGCGGCGACGGTCGACGCCCTGGAGCGCATGCACGACTACGAGGACCTGGACCGGTCGCTGCGCGGGGACTACGCGGGCGCGGCCCTGGAGGACGTGGACGAGGACGCCCTCCGCCGGACCCTCGGCGACGACGCCGTCCGGGACCTCCGCCGGCTGAAGGAGGTCGAACGCGCCCTGGAGCAGGCCGGGCTGGTCAGCAGGAGGCAGGGCCGCCTCGAGGTCACGCCGAAGGGCGCCCGGAAGCTTGGGGAACGGGCGCTGGTGCGGGTGTTCGAGCACCTCCGGCGGGACCGCGAGGCCGTGCACGAGGCCCGCGATCCCGGGGGCCTGGCCGAGCCCACCGGGCAGACCCGGCCGTGGCAGTTCGGCGACACCGGCCAGATCGCCGTGCAGCGGACGGTGTTCAACGCGGTCCTGCGGGACGGTCCGTCACCCCAGCCTCGCCTGGAGGCGGAGGACTTCGAGCTGGTGGAGGCGGAAGCGAGGACCGAGGCCGCGACGGCGCTGCTGCTGGACCTGTCGTTCTCCATGCCGCTTCGGGGGCACTTCGTCCCGGCCAAGCGGATGGCCCTGGCGCTGCACGCGCTGATCGAGGGGCGGTACCCCCACGACACGCTGTACCTCATCGGGTTCTCGGACTACGCCCGCCGGATGCAGCCGGAGGACCTCACCGCGGCGGGGTGGGAGCGCGTGTACGGGACGAACATGCAGCACGCGTTCAACCTGGCGGGGCGGCTTCTGGCACAGCATCCCCGGGCCACCCGCCAGGTCATCATGGTCACCGACGGCGAGCCCACCGCGCACCTGGTGGGGGAGCGGGTGGAGTTCGCCTGGCCGCCGGTTCCCGAGACCATCCATTTGACCCTCCAGGAAGCCATGCGGCTGGCCCGGGCCGGGGTCACCCTGAACGTGTTCATGCTGGAGGACTCGCCGGGCCTGGCCCGGTTCATGGAACGGCTGGCCCGGCTCACCAACGGGCGGGTGTTCCTGATGAGCGGCGACGCGCTCGGCGAGTTCGTCGTGCGCGACTACGTCCGCCGTCGCGCGCGCTGAGCCGGTGCCGATGGGGCCGTCGGCGCCCGCGGAGCGGCATTTCTCGCGGGAGGAGATCGAGCGGGCCCGCGCGTACCACCGTCCGCTGTATGCGTCGTTCGCGGCGTCGGCCGCCCTCGGCGTGGGGTACCTGGCCGCGGTGACGTCCTCCGCGGCCGGACGGTGGTTGGCCGCGCCGGTCGACGATCTTTCGAGGTGGGCCTTCGCGGCGGCCTTCCCGGCGTTGGTGGTGGTGGCCGGTGCGGTGCTGCGGTTCCCACTGTCGTTCTGGCGTGGGTACGTCCACGAGCACCGGTGGGGCTTCTCGACGCAGTCGCCGGCCGGCTTCGTGTCGGACTGGGCCATGGGCCTCGCGGTGTCGGTGGCCCTGACCGGGGCGGCCGTGATGGCGTTCGTCGAGCTGGCCTCGCGGTTCCCGAGGACCTGGCGGCTGATCGCGGCGCCCGCCGCCGCCGGGCTGGCCGTGGTGCTCTCCTTCCTCGCGCCGGTGGTGTTCGAGCCGATGTTCAACCGGTTCCGGCCCCTGGCCGACGAGCAGCTGGCGGCGGACCTCCGGGCGCTGTCGCGCCGGGCCGGCGTCCCGGTCCGCGAGGTGCTGGTGGCCGACGCCAGCCGCAGGACCCACAAGGAGAACGCCTACGTGTCGGGACTCGGCCGTACCCGGCGGGTGGTCGTCTACGACACGCTCCTGGCGCGGGGAAGCCCGCAGGAGGTCCGGCTGGTGGTGGCGCACGAGCTGGGCCACCGCCGAGAGCGCCACGTCGCGCTCGCCACCGCGCTGGGAGCCGCCGGGGCCGCCGTGGCCGTGGTCGTGCTGTGGCTGCTGCTGCGATGGCACCCGGTCCTGGCGGCCTCGGGCGCGACCGGCCCGGCCGATCCCCGGATCGCTCCGCTCCTGCTGCTCGCGGCCACGGCCATGGAGCTGGTGACCCTGCCCTTCGGGGCCGCCGTCAGCCGGCGATGGGAAGCCGCCGCGGACCGGGCCTCGATCGAGCTCACCGGCGACCCGGACGGGTTCGCCGGGATGGAACGGAACCTGGCCGTGGCGAACCTCCTGGACCTGGCCCCCAGCCGCCCGGTGTACCTGCTGCTGTTCAGCCACCCCACGCCGGCCGAGAGGATCGAGGCCGCGATGGCCGGGGGGTGACGCCCGGTCGCCCCTGTCTTGACCATCGGGCGCCGACCCTCGATAGTCGGCTCCGTTGAATACAGCACGTGGTTCGACCAGTCGGCGGAGGCGTCGACTCGGCACGATCGTCGCATCCCTCTCGCTCATGGCGTCGGCGGTCGCAGTGGCGACGCCGGCAGCCGCCTCCGCCCGCGCCTCCGCCCGGACGGTGTCTGTCACGTCGCACGGCGAGACTGTCGATGTGACCGTGCACCCGCCGTCGGGGATCCTCCCGCCTCGCGGGGCGGCCACCCCAAAGACGAACCCGAGCGCGAACCTCAGCTACCACGGCGGCACCAGCGGGATCGGCGTCACGACGGGGGGGCCGAAGGTCTACATCGTGTACTGGGGGTCCCAGTGGGGGACGCAGACCACGGGGAGCGACGGGTACCAGCACTTCTCGGGCGACCCCCAGGGCATGGCGCCGGTCCAGCAGGCCTTCTTCGCGGGGGTCGGCACGGGAGGCGAGGAGTGGAGCGGCGTGCCGACCCAGTACTGCGAAGGCGTGCCGTCCGGCTCCAAGTCCTGCCCGTCGAGCGCGACGCACGTCGGGTACCCCACGGGCGGGGCGCTGGCGGGCGTGTGGGAGGACGCCTCGGCGGCGGCACCCGCCAAGGCGACCCAGCCGCAGATCGCTGCGGAGGCGGTTCTCGCCGCCACGCACTTCGGGAATACGGACCCGGCTTCGAACCGGAATGCCCAGTACGTCGTCACGTCGCCCACCGGCACCAAGCCCTATCTCTTCCCCTACAGCGCGTGCGCGTGGCATGACTGGACCTCGTCGGTGAACGGTCCGCTCCCGTACACGAACATGCCCTATATCACGGACGCCGGCGCGGGGTGCGGCGCCGACGCGGTCAACTCCGGTTCCGGGGGGACCCTGGACGGCGTCACCATCGTGGGCGGGCACGAGTACGCGGAGACCATCACCGACCAGCTCCCCCCGGGAGGATGGCTGGACAGCATCGGGAACGAGAACGCGGACAAGTGCGCCTGGAGGACCACCCCGCCTGGGGCGATGCAGAACATCACGCTGACCACGGGGACCTTCCCGGTGCAGGGGAGCTGGGCCAACGACTCACCGAACGCGAACGGCTGCGAGATCTTCCACCCGGTCGTGACCAACAGCCCCGACTTCACGATCTCTGCGTCGCCGACCACCCTGTCCGTCGACTCGGGCGCTTCCGGGCAGACCACCATCACCACGGCGGCGCTGAACGGTTACAACGCAGCGATCACGCTGTCGGTCAACGGCCTGCCGGTCGGCGCCTCGGCAAGCTTCTCGCCGAACCCGATCGCCGCACCCGGGTCGGGAACCTCCACCATGACGATCGACTCCGGAAACGCTGCCGCGGGGACGTATCCCCTCACGGTGTCCGGTTCCGACGGGACGATCACCCACATCACGTCGGTGTCGTTCACGATCTCCGCGGGCGTCCCGCAGCTGCTGGGCAACCCGGGCTTCGAGAACGGCGCGTCGAACCCGGCGCCCTGGATCATCACTGGCGGCGTTATCAACAGCTCGTCTTCGGAGCCCCCCCACGGGGGGACGTGGGACGCATGGCTGGGCGGGCACGGCACCACGCACACCGACACCCTGTACCAGCAGGTCTCCATCCCCTCGGGGGTGAGCACGGCGACGCTGTCATTGTTCCTGCACATCGACACGGCCGACACCTCCACGACGGCACACGACCAGATGCGGCTGCAGATCCTCGACTCCTCGGGGACGCTGCTGAAGAACCTGGCCTCGTACTCCAACCTGAACGCGGCCTCCGGCTACTCGAAGAAGACCTTCGACGTGGCCTCGTTCGCGGGGCAGACCATCCGGGTGTTCGTAGTGGTGAAGGAGAACGCGTCGCTCCCGACGTCGTTCGTGACGGACGACTTCGCGCTGAACACGACCTGAGGCAGCGGCGCGTTACGCCGGGTCCCACCACAGGGTGACGGCGCGCTGCTCGGGCGGGCCGATGCCCCACCTGCCGCCGGATTGCCACAGGCGATCGCCGAGCGCCTCCGCCACCTCGGCGTCGCGGTCGGGCATCAGGCAGAGCCGCCGGCGGGCCGTCGCCACCGACGCCTCGCGGCTCTCGTGGCCGAGCCGCGGGAGGATCCAGTCGTCCCGGCCGGGATCGAGTCCCAGCTCGCGGAGCGCTTCCTCCAGGTCGTCGGCGGTGGGGTGGTCCGGCCGCTCCAGGTCCCAGAACCGCTTCCACAGGTCGTTCATCCAGGCTCGGGGATGCTCCCGGGTGACCTCGACCACCACCCGGGCGCGGGCTCGTTCCGTCATCGCATCCACGAAGGGCCGGAGGTCCTGGGCGTTGTACAGGACGTGCGCGCACAGCACGACGTCCGCGGGATCGACCTCCGCGGCGGCGTCCGGCCAGGCTCCCCGGACGGCTGCGAAGCCCACGCCGGTGGCCGTCGCGAGCTCTGCGAACGAGGCCAGCATGTCCTCCATCGGGTCCACCGCCGTGATGAACGCGACCCGGGGAACGAGCGCCAGCGACGCGGCTCCCGACCCCGAGCCGACGTCGACGACCGAGCCGCCCTCCGGCAGCGCGTCGAGGGCACGCCGCGCCGACGGGGACGAAGATGGCGACCCGGTGGCGCCGGCGGCAGGGCCCGCGGTGGCGGCTTCGGCCCGTCCCCGGAACACCTGCACCGGATAGGTCCACGGCGATTCGGGGGCGGCCCGCAGGATGTCCTCGGGGATGGCCCAGGACCGGAGGGCCTCACCCCACCGCTCGACGGCGCCCATCGCGCTCACCGCGCTCACCGGCTAGGACCGGTACGCGGCCCGCAGGACCTTCTTGTCGAACTTCCCCACGCTGGTCTTGGGGATCTCCGAGACGAACTCGACACGGTCGGGCAGCCACCACTTCGGGAACAGCGGCTCCAGGTGTTCGACGAGCTCCTCCTGCGTGGCCGTCGTGCCCTCCTTCAGCACCACGCACGCCAGGGGGCGCTCGCCCCATCGCTCGTCGGGGATGGCGATGACGGCGGCCTCCAGCACCGCCGGGTGGCCCATGAGGGCGGACTCCAGCTCGATCGTGGAGACCCACTCGCCGCCCGACTTCACCAGGTCCTTGGTCCGGTCCACGATGTGCAGGAACCCGTGCTCGTCGATCACCGCGACGTCGCCGGTCCGCAGCCACCCATCCTCGGTGAAGCTCTCCACCCGCTCCTCGGGGTGGTAGTACGCGGAGGCAACCCAGTTCCCGCTGACCTGGATCTCGCCCATGGACTTCCCGTCCCGGGGGACCTCCTGGCCGGTCGCCACGTCCACCACGCGGGCCCGGAGGCCGGGCACCGGCATGCCCTGCTTGGCCCGGACGCGGAGCTGCTCCTGCTCGGGGAGCTGCTCGAGGGCGGGGGTGAGGCGGGACAGCGACGCCACCGGGCCGGTCTCGGTCATTCCCCAGCCCTGGATCATGGCCACCCCCACGGTGCGCTGGAATCCTTCGATCAGCGACTTCGGCACCGCCGAGCCGCCCGCGGTGATACAGCGGATCGACGAGACGTCGCGCGGCTCTTTCTGGAGGTGTTGGAGGAGCCCGATCCACACGGTGGGGACGCCGGCCAGGACGGTGACCCGTTCGGTCTCGATGAGCTCCGCCAGCGACGCCGGGTCCGCGCTGAACTGCCCGGCGAACACCTGCCGCGCGCCCGCCATCGTCGCCGCGTACGGCATTCCCCAGGCATTGGCGTGGAACATGGGCACCACCGGCAGCACGGCGTCGTGGTCGGTGATCCCGATGGCGCCGGCCTGGTTGACCATGGTGGCGTGCAGGACCATCGAGCGGTGCGAGTACACGACGCCCTTCGGGTTCCCGGTGGTGCCGGAGGTATAGGCCATGCTGCAGGCGTCGTCCTCGTCCAGGTCTGGCCAGGAGAACTCCGGCGACGCGGCCTCCAGCAGCTCCTCGTAGTCCCTGGCCCCACCACTGGACACCCCGGCGGTTTCGGCCTCGGAACCGCCCATGACCACGATGTGCTCCACCGTCTTCAGGTTCGGGATCACCTTCTCGAACACCGGGAGCAGCGTGGCGTCGACACAGACCACGCGATCCTCGGCGTGGTTGGCGATCCAGGCGATCTGGTCCGGGTGCAGCCGGATGTTCAGCGTGTGCAGCACCGAGCCCATGCAGGGGACCGCGAAGTACAGCTCCAGGTGCCGCCAGTTGTTCCAGGCGAACGACGCGACGCGATCGCCGGGCCCGACACCGAGTTCCCGGAGCGCGTTGGCCAGCCGGGCGGTGCGTTCGCCGAGCTCCTCGTATGACTCCCGGTGCACGCCGTCCGCCGTCTTCGTGGCGATGGTGGATCGCGGGTAATAGGTGACGGCACGCTCCAGAAGGCGCGTGAGGATGAGCGGGTCGCGTTGCATCAGGCCGCGCACCGGGCGATTCTACGGCCGGACCGTCGCGGCGCGCACCGGGGTCGATCCAATGCCTGCGCAATGAAATCCGCCCGTCGGGCGTTCCATTTGTGACTGTTTGTGGTCAATTGATAGTGCCAATTGGGACTGGTCGCGGCGATGGATCGGCCCTACGATACGCCTTGTGAATGAGGAAAGCCTTCGCCGGGCCAATGCATTCCTGGGGGCGGTGGCCCAACAGATCCAGGCGGGGCAGACCCTGACTGCAACGCCAGCCGAAATCGGCAAGGAGATTGGGCTCCCCGATCCATTGGCGGCCGCGCGGGCCGTCCGGGCGCTGCTGGCTCGAAAGCGGCTGGAGGTCGTGGACGGCCAGTACCGGTTGCTCGACCCCCGGCCGGTGGAGCCGGGCGAGCCGGAGGCGATCCCCCGGCCGCCCCGCAAGAAGCAGGCCCCCCGGGGCCGGCGGGCCCGGCCGGCCGAACCCGGACGCCCCACCTACAGCGAGGTCGGGCGGGTGGCCATCGAGCGGCTCATCGAGATGTCCCGGGACGTGGGAACCCTCCGGGGCAACCTCCGCACGCTGCGCGAAGAGGCCCGCACCTCCCGGGAGACCAAGGAGGAGGCGGAGCGCCGCTCCCAGGTCCTGGCGAGCCGGGTCCGGGACCTCGAGGCCAAGGTCGAGATGGCCGAGACGAACCTGCGGACCATCCTGGCGGCGGCGCGCGGGACGGCAAAGGCCGACACCGTGGGCGACGCCGAGATGGACGCGATCCTGGCGGTGCTGAAGGGAAGCGGCGACAGCTCCTCCGGCTGACCGACGTACCTTCCCGCATGGCCGTCCACGGCTCCAGCCCCCCGCATGGGCACGGCCCGTGCTACCCTCGGATTCGAGCGGTCCTTCGAACGCGAGTTCTCATCCGCAGGGCTCCTCTTGAAGTGTGGTCTGCGATGCCGCTCGACCGTTGGGAGTTGATGGAACGATGATGCAGGAAGAGGCGCGATCGGTCTGGGAAGGCAGGATCGCCGACACCGCGTTGCGGGTCGAGGTCCAGCCCTCCGGCCGGATCGTCGCGCTGTGGCGGGCCAAGGGCGGTGGCGACCGCCGCGTGGTGGTCAACACCATCGAGGAGCTCGAGCGCTCCGTCCTGTTCCAGCTCATGCTGACGGCTCCCCGCGACCAGGCCGGCATCCCCGCGCAGATCGCCCAGGCCGTCGACGAGGCCCGGGTCGGGCTGCCCGACCCCAGCTCGATCCCCCGCGCGCCGCGCAAGAAGCGCCCCTCCCGGCGCCCGGGCAGCCACCGCCCCCGCCGCAGGCGCTAGATTTCCTTCCGCCATGCGGCGGGCCCCGTCGAAGCCGGACCTGATCCTTCGCGGCCTCGTTCTCACCATCGATCCGTCCTCGCCGGCAGCGGAGGCCGTGGCGGTGAGCCGGGGCCGCATCTCCGCGGTCGGCTCGTGGGACGAGATCCAGCCGCTCGGTGGGCCCAGGAGCGAGGTCATCGACGTGGGTCGCCGGACCGTCCTTCCCGGGTTCCAGGACGCGCACGTCCATCCGCCACAGGCAGGCCTGGACCGGATGCGCTGTGACCTCAACGACCTCGGAACCCGGGAGGACTACCTGGAGGCCATCCGGGCTCACGCGGCGGCTCATCCCGACGAGCCGTGGCTGCTGGGCGGAGGGTGGGCCATGGACGGGTTCCCTGGCGGGACCCCGGATCGTGGGCTCCTGGACGCCGCCGTGCCCGACCGTCCGGCCTTCCTGGTGAACCGGGACGGGCACGGCGCTTGGGTCAATACCCCAGCACTGGAGCTCGCCGGCATCGACGCCCGTACCCCCGACCCGCCCGACGGGCGCATCGAAAGGGACGTGGCGGGCGAGCCGTCGGGGATGCTCCACGAGGGCGCCATGGACCTGGTCGAGCGGCTCCTCCCACCCGTGGGCCAGGAAGAGTGGCAGCAAGCCATCCTGCTCGCCCAGCGGCACCTGCACGGGCTCGGCATCACCGCGTGGCAGGACGCCTGGGTGCTTCCCGAAACGCTCGCCGCCTACGCGGCCCTGGCCGAGCGGGGCGAGCTGACCGCACGGGTGGTGGCGGCCCTGTGGTGGGACCGTGGCCGCGGCGAGGAACAGGTCGACGACCTCTTGGAGCTTCGGGCGTCCGGGTCGGTGGGCCGCCTGCGGGCTCCGGCGGTGAAGGTGATGCAGGACGGGATCGTGGAGAACTTCACGGCGGGGATGATCGAGCCCTACCTGGACGGCCACGGTCTCCCCGATGACGGCCGGGGGCAAGGGCTTTCGTTCGTCGACCCCGCTGCGTTCGGCCCGTCCGTGACCCGCCTGGACCGGGAGGGATTCCAGGTCCACGTCCATGCCATCGGGGATCGCGCGGTCCGCGAGGCGCTGGATGCCTTCGAGGCCGCCCGGGCGGCGAACGGCCCGAGCCCGAACCGCCACCACATCGCCCACCTCCAGGTCGTGCACCCCGACGACGTACCGAGGTTCGCCGCGCTCGGCGTGGCCGCGAACCTCCAGGCCTACTGGGCCTGCCTGGACGACCAGATGCGGGACCTGAACGTCCCGTTCCTGGGACCCCAGCGCACCGGCCAGCAGTACCCGTTCGCCAGCCTGGCCCGGTCGGGAGCCCGGCTGGCCCTGGGGAGCGACTGGTCGGTGACGACAGCCGACCCGCTCCGCCAGATCCAGGTCGCGCTGACACGCGTTCCCTTCGACCAGCCGGAACGGGAACCGTTCCTGCCCGCGGAGCGCCTCGACCTCCCGACGGCGCTCCGGGCGTTCACCATGGGCTCGGCGTGGGTGAACCACCTCGACCGGGAGACCGGCTCGATCGAGCCCGGGAAGCTGGCGGACCTGGTGGTCCTGGACCGCGACCTCACGGCGCTTTCGCCCGCATCTGTGGGTGAGGCCCAGGTGGTCCTGACCATGGTGGAAGGGGAGGTCGTGCGCCGAGCGCCGTCGCTGTCGGGCTGGTAGCTCAGACCAGGACGCAGGCCGCCCGGTGGTCGGGCCCGGCGCCACTCGCAGGGTGGAGGTCGGGGTCGATGGTCCGGCAGCGATCCTCGGCCACCGGACACCGTGGATGGAAGCGGCATCCCGAGGGAAGATCGACCGGATCGGGGGTCTCACCCCGCAGGATCTCGGGTGTCCCCCGCTGCCGCGGGTCACGCTTCGGGACCACGGAAAGCAGGGCCTTCGTATAGGGATGCCTCGGGTTGCGCACCACGTCCCGGGCCGGACCCTCCTCGACGATCCGTCCCAGGTACATCACGGCGATGCGGTCGGCGAAGTGGGCCGCCGTGGACAGGTCGTGCGTGATCATCAGGATCCCCATGCCGCCCTCCCGGCGAAGGCCGTCCAGCAGCGCCAGGACCCCCGCCCGGACCGAGACGTCCAGCATCGACACCGGCTCGTCCGCCACCAGCAGGTCTGGTTCGAGAACCAGGCTGGCGGCGATGGCGACTCGCTGGCGCTGTCCGCCGGACAGCTCGTGGGGGTATCGATCGACGTACAGCTCGGGCGGGGTCAGCTCGGCGCGGGCCAGCGCCTTGAGCATCCGAGCCCGGCGCTCCCGGCGCGAGCCACCTATCCGGTGGATCACCATGGGCTCCTCCACCGTCTGGCGGACCCGGAACCGCGGATCGAGGGATTCGTAGGGATCCTGGTAGATGAGCTGCATCCTCCTGCGGAGCGACCGGAGCGACCCGTGCGCGAGGGCGGTGATGTCGCGGCCCTCGAACCGGATGACGCCGGACGTGGGGTCCACCAGCCGGAGCACGGTCTGGGCGGTGGTGGTCTTGCCGCACCCCGACTCCCCGACCAGGGCCAGCATCTCGCCACGCTTCAGGGTGAACGACACGCCGTCCACCGCGTGCACCGCACGGCGGGGCCGCCGAGCCATGGCGGCCACCAGGCCGCGCCGGATCGGGTAACGGGTCACCAGCTCCTCGACCTCGAGCAGCGGCCGGCCATCGTTCGACGCGTTCGGGCCGTTCGAGCCGTTCGGGATCACGCGGGGCTCCGGGCCCCGACGTGGTTCAGGTGGCACGCCGCGACGTGGCCGTCGCCGACCCCTTCCAGGATGGGCCGGATCGAGACGCAGGGATCGAAGGCCCGGTCGCACCGGGGCCGGAAGGGGCAGCCCTCCAGCGGACGGTCCAACCGAGGCGGCGCGCCGGGGATCGACGCCACCCGTTCGTCTCCGAACAGGTCCGGCGTGGCGGCGAACAGCAGGCGGGTGTACGGGTGGCGGGGATCGTGGAACAGGACGTCGATCGACCCCTGCTCGATGATCTCCCCCGCGTACATCACCGCCGCGCGCTCGCACACCTGCGCAACGACGGGGAGGTCGTGGGTGACCAGGACCAGGGCCAGCCCCAGCTCCTCGGTCAGCCGTACCAGGAGCTCCAGGATCTGCGCCTGGACCATCACGTCCAGGGCGGTGGTCGGCTCGTCGGCCAGCAGGACCTTCGGGCTGCAGGCCAGGGCCATGGCGATGGCGGCGCGCTGGCGCATCCCTCCGGAGAACTCGTGCGGGTACCGCGCTCCGGCGGCGGCCGGGATCCCGACCAGCTCCAGCAGCTCACCCGCCGCCGACCGGGCGGCGGCGCCGGACGCGATGCCGTGGAGCTCCATCGGCTCCACGATCTGCGAGACCACCGTCTTCACCGGGTTGAGCGCGTTCATGGCTCCCTGGAACACCATCGCCATGTCGCGCCACCGGTGGGGCCGCATGGCATCCTCTCCCCCCGGCAGGATGTCCTGCCCCCGAACCCGGACCTCCCCCGAGACGGCGGCCGACGGTGGGAGGAGGCCCATCGCCGCGAGGATGGTGGTGGTCTTGCCGCACCCGGATTCGCCCACGAGGCCGAACCGTTCCCCGGGCTCGAGCCCGAAGCTCACCCCCTGCACCGCGTGCAGCGTCGTCCCGCCCTCGAGGTCGAACCACACGTGAAGGTCACGGATCTCCAGCACCGCGGTCACGACGGCCCGCCTCTGCGCACCGGGGAGGGAAGCAGCCGGAACCGCCGCACGGACAGATGCGCGACGCGGAGGCGCGGGTTCATCGCATCCTCCATGGCCTGGCCGATCAGGCTGCACGCCAGGATCAGCAGGGACACCAGCACCCCCGGCGGGACGATCGCCCACCACGCCCCGTTGCTGATGGCGGCGTTGCGGAACGCGTTCTCGATGACCCTGCCCAGCGAGATCTTGCTGGGGTCGCCGAGCCCGAGGAACGACAACGCCGTCTCGTCGAACACCGCCACTGCCACGGTCAGGACCGTGTTCGCGATGAGCAGCGGCGCGACCTGGGGGACCACGTGGCGGAAGACGATCCTGGCGTTGCCGGCCCCCAGCGACCGGGCCCGCTTCACGTACACGCGCTCCCGGACGCTCTTCACCTGCGAGCGGATGATGCGCGCGGTGCTGGCCCACAGCAGGATCCCGATCACGATGACGATGTGGAACAGACTGGCCCCCCAGATCACCGCGATCACGATCATGAGCGGCACGTCGGGGATGGCCAGGAAGTAGTCGGTGATCCGCATGAGCACGAGCTCGGTCACGCCGCCGAAGTAGCCGGACGCCACTCCCACCGCTCCCCCCAGCAGCATCGACACGAGCGTGGCGGCGAATCCCACCACCAGCGAGATCCGGGCACCCCACAGCAGCAGCGTCACCATGTCGATGCCGCCGTCGTCCAGTCCGAGCCAGTGACTCGCCGAGGGGCGGCCGAACGAGGGTCCGACCTGCTGGTGGAGGCCGTACGGCGCGATGACCGGCGCCAGCACCGCCGCGGCGATGATGAGGAACAGGACCGCGGCCCCCACCGCGGCCGAGGGCCGCTCCCGGAGCACCCGCCGGAGGAACCGCTTCCGAGGGACCGAATCCACGGAGACCCCGGGTTCCTGCTGGAGAGCCACGCTCACTCCTGCCCCCTCATTCGCTGATCCTGGGGTCGAGGCGGAAGTACAGGAGGTCGGCCGCGAAGTTGAAGATCACCACGGAGAGGGTCAGCACCAGGAACGCGCCCTGGAGCATCGGGTAATCGCGAAACGTGACGGCGTCGTAGACGGCCAGCCCGATCCCCGGCCAGGAGAACACCGTCTCCACCAGGATGGCCCCCGCCACGATGTAGCCGAGGGACAGGGCCACCAATGTCACGGTGGGCAGCAGCGCGTTGCGCAGGGCATGGCGGCGCACGATGGTCCAGTCCGGGAGGCCCTTCGCGCGCGCCGTGAGGATGTAGTCCTCACCGAGCGTCTCCAGCATGGCCGAGCGCACGATCAGCGTGTACTCGCCGTACAGCACGAGCCCGAGGGTGAGCGACGGCAGGAACATGTGTCGCGCCACATCCACGATGTGGGGCCACAGCCCCGGGTGCAACAGCGCCGCGAACTCGTCGGTCATCCCGCGGGTCGGGAACACCCCCGCGAACACGATGATCAGCATCAGGGCCAGCCAGTGGGTGGGCATGGAGTAGAACGCGAGCGCCGAGGTGACGGTGGTCTTCTCGAGCGCGCTGCCGCGGCGCCACGCCGCGACCACCCCCGTGAGCATCCCGAACACGATGGCGAAGATCGTCCCCAGGCCCACCATCGGGATCGTGTTGGCCAGGGCCGTGCGGAGGTTCGAGCTGACCGGCTGGTTGTTCTGGAACGACACGCCCATGTTCCCGTGGACCAGCTGCTTCAGGTAGATGAGGTACTGCTGCCACTTCGACTTGTCGAGGCCGAACTCCCGGGCGATGGCCGCCTTGGTCGCCTTGGTGGCATGGGGGACCCGGGACAGGTTGCTGACGGCGCTGCCCGGAGCCAGGCGAAACAGGACGAAGTTCAGGGTCAGGGCCACGAACACGGTGATCACCGCGAAGGCGGTACGCTTGATGATGTAGTCGGCGCCTCGCATCCCGCCCCCGCTCCGTGGGTCCTAGGCCACCCGGTGGACCTGCTCCATCGTCTCCTTCGACAGCGGGTTGAACGAGCTCTGCGGCGACATCAGGAAGCCGTCCCAGCTCTTCGTGTGGACCTCCACGACGTCCACGTAGTTCAGCATGATGTACGGCCGGTCGTCGTACAGGACGTCCTGCATCTTCCACACGAGGTCCTGACGGGCCTTGGGGTCGAGCAGCGTGCCCTGCTTGCTGTACATGGCGTCGTAGCTCGGGTTGCAGTAGCCGGTGTCGCTCCACCCGCCGTACTGGTCGCACGTCACCACCGACAGGATGAAGTCCGGGTCGATGAGCGGCACCCAGTCCCACATGGCCAGGTCGAAGTCGAGGTAGCCGGTGTCCCCGGGCGCCGTGATCGCGGCGAACGTGGCGCTCGAGTCCAGCGACTTCTGGGTGAGCTTCACCCCGATCTGCTGGAAGCCCTCCTGGATGATGGAGAACGACCGGTCCACGCCGGTGAGGTCGTCAGGCGTCAGCACGTCGTAGGCCATGGGGTGGCCGCCCGCGACCCGGATGCCGTCGGGTCCCTTCCGGTACCCGGCGTCGTCCAGCATCTTGTTGGCCAGGTCGAGGTCGAACGTCTCCGGCTGGACGTTGGCATCGTGCCAGGTGCCGTCGGCGGGCGGGACCAGCACCGCGGCGGGCTGGGCCAGCCCCTGCCAGACCGTGTCGATGATGGCGTTCCGGTCGATGGCGTGGGCGAACGCCTCCTTCACCTTGGGGTCCAGGAGCTCGCGGTTGTTGGGCTTCTTGGGGTTCGAGTTGATGATGAAGTCGTTCTCGGTCAGCCCGGGCCCGGTCGAGACGACGAATCCGCTGTCCTTCAGACTCTGGACGCTGGTCGGCGGGACGGTGCCGCCGCCTCCCTCGATCATGTCGATGTCGCCGTTCTTCAGGGCCTGGATCATCGCATCGTCGTTGCGGAACATCTCCAGGCCGAAGCTGTCGATGTGGGGCTTGGGGCCGTAGAAGCTCGGGTTCCGCTCGAACAGGGCGATGTCCTTGGGCGTGTACTCCTTGAGGATGAACGGGCCGCCCGACACGACCGGCGCCGGGTTCTTGAAGGACCGCAGCTCGGTGCCGGTGCCCGTGGCAATGGGTGCCCACACGTGCTCGGGGATGACGGGGACCTGCTGGAGCTGCGAGAGGACGTTCGCCACCGGCGCCTCGTAGTGGATGACCAGGGTGGTGTCGTTCGGCGCCTCCGCCCCCGTCACGTGGAGCAGGTACGAGGCCGAGCTGGCCGTGGGGCCCTTGGCGAACTTCAGGATGGTCGCGATGGTGAACTCGGCGTCCTTCGCCGTGAGGGGCTGGCCGTCGGACCACTTCGCGCCGGCGATGGTGTGGAAGGTCCACGTCAGCCCGTCCTGCGACTGCTCCCAGGACGTCGCGAAGTCGCCCACGATGGCGTCGTCCGACGTGTCCCCGGCCGCCACCTTCGTGGTGTCGTACTGGACCAGGTAGGGATAGATGTACTCGAACGTGGTGAACGAGTCCTGGTTGAAGGCGACGAACGGATTGATCGAGTCGATGGTCGAGTTGGTGCCGATGCGAAGGACCCCACCCTCGACGATCTTGGTCCCCCTGGTGGTGGTGGTGGTGGTGGCTGACGTGCCGCCACCCCCCCCGGTGCAGGCCGGGGCCGCCAGCACGAGGGCCAGCACCGGGACCATCCACAGCCGAAGTCCTCTCACGTCGGTTCCTCCTTCATCTGCCGCGACGGGTCCGCCGCTTCCAGAGCGGACTCCTCGATGACGAGCGTGCGGGCGTCGGCGTCGACGGTGGCCGTCACGCCGAGCGGGACCGTGGACAGGTGCTTGCCGTGCCCGAGCGGGAGGTTGAACACGACCGGCACGCCGAGCGGCTGCAACCTCGACTCGAACACGTCCTCCATCGACCTCCCCTGGAGCCATGGTTCCGGGAAGAGCTTGTCCTCGCAATGGGCCATCTCCCCCACGGCCACGCCGACGACCCCGTCGAGCTTCCCGGCGTTGGCCAGGTGCAGGAGCATCCCGTCCACCTGATAGGGCGGGCACCACACGTCCTCGAAGAACAGGATGGACCCGTCCAGGTCCACTTCCCAGGGCGTGGCGAGCGTCTCCCGGAGCAGCCACAGGCACCCGCCCACCAGGGGGGCGGTCGCCCTGCCACTCCCCATGGCACCCACGTAGGGATCGTCGGGCCTGGGGGCGACGGCGCCCAGGGGCTCGGTGGCGGAGAGCGCCCGGACCAGGCCCTCGCGGGTGAAATCGGTGCGCTCGGGGTCACCCAGGGTGAGGAAGTTGGGCCCGTAGAACGTGACCAGGCCGGTGGCCCGGCGGATGGAAACGTGCAGCGCCGTCACGTCCGAGTAGCCCACGAGCGGCTTGGGGTTCGCGGCGATCGCCGCCATGTCGAGAAGCGGGACCACTTCGGAGGCGCCGAATCCGCCGCCCAGCGACTGCACGACGTCCACCTCGGGGTCTTCGAACATGGACACCAGGTCGCGGGCCCGGGTCTTCGCGTCCCCCGCCAGATAGGCGTCCCGGTCGTACACCCCGCCGGCCAGCTTGACCCGGTAGCCTCTCGACTCCCACCAGCGGAGGGCGCGGTCCACGTCGGAGCGCTGCTCCCACGGGCTGGAGGTGCCGGCGACCCCGATGGTCCCGCCCGGACGGAGCGGCCGCGGCTTGACGAGCGGCGACCGGGTCACGATGGTGCCATCGGCTTCCGCCGCTCGGGAAGCGGCTTCTCCCGAAGCTCCCGGACGTAGGCCACGCACTCGGCGACAGCCGCCTCCAGCAGGGCTTTCCCCTTCCCCGCCGTGGCCAGCGTGGGCCGGCCCTGGACGCCCGTGCGGCTGAACGACGACCACCATGGCATGAGCTTGAGGGACCCGTCGGACCAGTCGAACCAGGCGTGCTCGCCCTCCGGGTAGGACTGCTCGTCCACCGCCAGCGCCATGTCCACAGCGTCCGGGTCGATGGCCAGGTAGATGGAGGTCTCCAGCTCACACGCGTGGGCCATGCCCCCTCGTTCCGAATCGCGGACCGCGGCGATCGCTTCCGCCGCGGCCGGGCTGGTCAGGTAGAAGGCCGCGGCGGCCAGCGAGCCGGGGTGCTCGATCATCACCAGGCGGGCCGCCATCTCCACCAGGTTCTGGTTCGACCCGTGGCCGTTCAGGAACAGCAGGCGGCGGAAGCCGTGGCGGACCAGCGAGGTGCCGACGTCGGTGAGGTACCGGGTGAAGGTGTCCCACCCGATGGTGATGGGGCCGGGAAAGTCCATGTGGTGGGGCGAGTAGCCGTGGGGGATGGCGGGGAGCAGCACGATCTCGCCGGAAGCCTCCTCCGCGGCGCGGCGGCAGATCTCCTCGACGATCCGGAGGTCGGCGTCGATGGGGAGGTGATGGCCGTGGTCCTCCAGGGTCGCGACCGGGATCAGGCACACCCGGTCCTCCGCGGCGGTCGCGGCCACCTCGGGCCAGGTCAGGCGGTCGTATCGGAGCGGGCGGGTCCTCACGACGCGCGCTCCCGGCCCAGGGCTGCTCGGACGTCGATCTCGGTGAACGGCGTGATGCACGGATTGCCGGGAGCGACCCACATCCGGCCTTCCTCGACGTGGCACACCATGGCGAACAGGATGGACTCTGCCTCGTCGCCGTCGCGTTCCTGGGGGTGGGCGCAGATGGAGAGCGCTCCGGCCTGGTGGTCGTGAAGGATGGCCATGGCGTCATCCACGGTCGACGACGCCGCCGCCAGCTCCCGGGCGCGGGCCAGCCGGGTCCGGGTCCCGGGCCCGTGGTTCCCGTCACCCTTCGCCAGGTCCGGGTCGAGGTAGTGGTTGGTGTGGCCGGTGACGCCGTCCAGGACCCGATGGTCGGTGGCGCTCGTCTCCACCACGAACGCTTCGCCGCCGCCGCCGCCGCCGCCGCCCGCGAACAGGTGGGCGTAGCCTCCGGCCCGCCCCTCGACCGTGGCGCGACGGACCGCGTCCTCCCGGTCTGCGGCCTGGAGCGCGGAACGGGACACCAGCAGGCGCGGGATTCCCACCCGGTCGTCGTCCGCGGTGAGCGACATGACCGACTGCGCCATCCCCGATGCGTTCATGCCGACGGCCGGGAGGAAGGAGGCCACGGTGGGTGATACGAATGCGGGGCCATCGTCGGGTCGGGCCACCACCACCGCGACGCATCCGGCGTCCCCCGCGTACCACTGCTCGTCGTGCGCCAGGACCGTTCCACCTTCCGGCGTCCCGACGACCACACCGGTGCACCGATCCGCGGGCGCAGGGACCGGTTCCAGGGCCGGTTCCAGCTCCTCCCAGGCGTTGGCGGCGAAGAGCTCCCAGAACTCGACCCCCGCACCTCGGGCCATGGCCGCGATCTCGTCGACGAGGTCGGGATAGGCGGCCTTCGCCGCGTCGCGGTGCGGCTCGAGCCGCCGCGGCAGGTCCTCGGGCGTGACGCCGCGGCGCCGCAGGAACCGCCGGTAGAACCCGAGCGAGCGGTGGATCAGATCGGCCATCGCGACCCCCGCCTGGAGCCCGCGGCGCTGCCCGTCGCCCTCCACGTGCACCACTCGCAGGCTCACGTGCCGGTCTCCGAGAAGGCGGTGAGGAACTCGGCCACGCCCAGGATGTGCTCCTTCAGCCCGTCCACCGACGCGAACTCGTCCGGGCCGTGGGCGCCACCCGAGTGGCCGAGGCCGCCGGAGGCCCACGGGATCCCCAGGACCCGGTCGAACACGTGGAAGGGCGCGCACCACGGCGCCATGGGGTAGGGGAGCACCCGGCGGCCGAGCCGCTCGTACGAGGCTCGCATGGCGCCGGCCACGGCGGACCGCGGGTCCGACTTCGCCCACGGGTAGTGGTCGAGAACCTCCACCTCCACGTGGGCGTGGCCTCCAGCCCGGAGGTGGTCCCGGATGACGCCGGTCACCTCGAGCGCATCGAGGTCGGGGACGAGACGGATGTCCAGCAGGGCCCGGGCCCGGTGCGGGAGGATGGTCTTCCCGCCCGGACCGGTGTAGCCGGCCTCCAGTCCCGACACGTTCATGGTGGGCCGGAAGATCAGCGCCTCGAGCAGCTCGGCCGCGCCGCCGGGGAGCTTGTAGCGAGCAGCCCCCGCCTCGATCAGGTGCTCTGCCGGGTCGAAGCCGTCGGCCAGCTCCTGGAGCAGGGCCCGGTCGGCTTCCGTGGGAGGACGGGCGTTGGCGTCCAGTCCCGGCACGAGCAGCTCCTCGCCCGGCCCGGTGAGCTCCGCCAGCGCGTGGATCAGGCTCCATACGGGCGAGGCGATCCATGCTGCCTCGCTGGAATGCAGGGGCCGGGCCGGGCCGCCCCAGTCGCCGCTGGTGCAGGAAACCTCCAGGCCGAGCAGTCCCTTGCAGCCGAACACGAGGTCCGCCCCTCCGGCCAGGTCGCCGAACAGGTCGAAGTCGACCCCCGCGTCCCCCGCGAGCTCGTCGGCGTGAGCCCGAACGACGTCCTCCAGGTGGGGGCTCCCGAGCTCCTCCTCACCCTCGATGAAGAACGCCACCCCGACGGGGACCCCTCCCGCCGACCGCAGCGCGTCGAGCGCGCAGAAGAACGCGGCCAGCGATCCCTTGGAGTTCGCCGTGCCCCGGCCGAGCACCACCGGCCCCACGCCGGGCCGCTCCACGATCTCCGCGCCGAAAGGGGGAGCGGACCAGTCCGGTTCCTCCGCGGGCTGGACGTCGTACATGCCGTAGCGCACCAGGCGGGGCGCTCCGGGTGGTCCGCTCAACTCGCCCAGCACGACGGGATGTCCAGCCGTCTCGACCAGGCGGGCGGAGCCGCCGGCCTCCTCGATGAGGCCGGCAACGGCATCGGCGGTCTGGCGAACGCCTTCCCCGGTGGCGCTCACCGACGGCATCCGGCACAGGTCGCGGATCCGTTCCAGGTAGGTGGGGAAGCGCTCCTCCACGATGGAGGCGATGCCCGCGCCCGAGGCGACCAGGTCCTTCACAGCCGCTCGAAGTAGCGGGCCAGCTCCCAGTCCGTGACGGCCCGGTTGTCGAAGATGCTCTGCTCCTGCCGGGCCGTGTTCAGGAGGTGCTCGAACACGAAATCCCCGAACGCCTTGCGGGCCACCTCGCTGCGCTCGAACTCGTCGATGGCCTCGTGCAGGGAGCTCGGAACCCGAGGCACGTCCGTCGCCTCGTACGCGTTGCCGTGGAACATCGGCGGCGGCTCGATCCCGTTCTCGATGCCGTACAGGCCGCCCGCGATGGTGGCGGCGAACGCCAGATACGGGTTCGCGTCCGCACCCGGGATGCGGTCCTCCACCCGGAAGCCCGTGTGCTCCCCGACGATGCGGAAGCCACAGGTCCGGTTGTCGTGGCCCCACGCGATGGCGGTGGGGGCCCAGGACCCCAGCTGGTAGCGCTTGTAGGAGTTCACCGACGGCGCGAACATCCACGCCATCTCCCGGGCGGTGGCCATCAGCCCGCCCAGGTAGTTCCGGAACAGCGGCGAGAAGTGGTGCTCGCCGTCGTCCGACCACATCAGTGACGTGCCGCCGTCCATGTTCCACAGGCTCGAGTGCAGGTGGCACGACGAGCCGGCCTCGTCCATGGACCACTTCGCCATGAACGTCACCGCACGGCCGTTCAGGGCCGCGATCTCCTTCACCCCGTTCTTGTAGATGGTGTGGCGGTCCGCCATCTCCATGGCGTCGGCGTACCGAAGGTTGATCTCGTGCTGGCCTCGCCCGAACTCGCCCTTGGAGAACTCAACGGGAACGCCCGCCGCGTCCATGTGGTTGCGGAACTGGCGGATCAGATACTCGTCCTTGGTGGTCTGGAGGATGTGGTAGTCCATGATGTAGTCCGAGTGCGGCCGGAGCCCCCGATACGCCTTCTCCGCCGCTTCCTCGTATGAGTCCTTGAACAGGTAGAACTCGAGCTCCGAGCCGCACATCACGGTGTAGCCGGCGGCGTTCGCCCGCTCGATCTGGCGCCTCAGGATCTGCCGCGGCGCCACCTCCACCGGCTCGCCGGTCTCCTCGTCGAACACGTCGCAGATCACCAGGGCGGTCTTCTCGAGCCACGGCACGACGCGGAGCGTGGTGAGGTCCGGGATGGCCTTGAGGTCGCCGTAGCCGGTGTCCCAGTTGGCGTACGCGTAGCCGGGCAGCGGTTCCATTTCCATGTCCACTGCCAGCAGGTAGTTGCAGGCGTGGATGGCGCCCTCGCCGTCCAGCACGTCGTGGGCGAAGAAGTCACCGGTGACCCGCTTCCCCATGAACCGTCCCTGCTGATCCGGGAACACCACGAGGAACGTGTCGAGGTCGCCCCCGTCGATCATGTCCAGGGCCATGTTCCGGTCGACCATCCCTCGGGCCATCCTCGTCTCCTCTCCAAGCCCGCGATGGCGAAACGGACGCGGCGGGCCAGAGC
>JALYLZ010000168.1 GCA_030774015.1 Actinomycetota bacterium
CCTCCGGCGCGCGGGCCGCGACGTCGAGGGCCCGGAGCGCGACCAGGGGGACGCGGACGGGAACCTCCCGCCGGCCGGACATGCCCCCGGGGCTGTTCGGGTTCCTCCGCGCCGACTCGCCCTACCCGCGCCTGAGCGCGACCCTCGGCCGAGGCTTCGTGGCGGTGGTGGGCGTTCCGGCCCTGGTGGTCGTCCCGATGCTCCTCGTGATGGCCATGTGGCTGGGCCTGTTGGCGATGGGCCTCGACCACGTGCCCCAGGGCATGATCGACCTCCTGGCGATCCCGCCCATCAGCTCGTTCTTCGACCTCAACATCGTGGTCAACATCTTCGGACTCACCACCGGCACCATCCTGTTCACCATCGGGCTCGCCGTGATCCGCTCGGTGATCTGGGCCGTCCTGGTCAGCCTGGTGATCGAGTCGCTGGACACCGGTGGGGCCACCAGGGACGGTGTCCGCCGGGGCCTGCGTGCGGCGCCGACCGTTCTGGGAATCCTGCTCACCAACGTCGCCCTCATCTTCCTGTCGCAGATCCTGCGGTTCATCCTGGGCGCGTCGATCGGGAGCCTGGCCTTCTTCGGCGGGCTCGTGGGGGGCCTGTACTTCCTGGCGTTCGCTCCGGTGATCGCGGTGCGGGAGGGCGTCTCGGCCCGCCAGGCCATGGGCATCTCGGCGAGGGCCGCGCGCCTCCCCGGCCCTCGCCACCTCGGCATGGTGTTCTTGTATTTCTCCGCGGCGTTCTTCGCGTTCCTCCCTGCGGGGCGAGCCTTCTCGGCGAACCCCTCGCTGCGGCTCTGGTTGCTCGTCCTGGCGGGCACGCTGGCGCACATGGTGTTCCTGGCCGGGTTCGCCCATCGGTACATCGTCGTGGAGGGCGAGATCCCGCCCCCGAAGCCCCGCGACGCCCGACCCCGACGCCGCTTCTTCTAGCGGCCTTCCGGTGACCATTTCGGGCCCCATTTCGAGCCCAGGCCGACCGAGTCCCGGCTGCTAGACTGGGGTTCCGGCCAGGAATGCGGTACGCGCGTCCGGCCGAATACACACGACCGGGGACCGGTCTCGAGGTCCCGCCTCCCTGAACGAAGGGTCCGGCGGGTCGAGCTGGGTGGAACCGGCGGAGGACGAACCGAAGGGAGGAGTCACATGCCTGTCGCCACGCGACGGGAGTTGCTCGAGGCCGGTGTTCACTTCGGCCACCAGACCAGGCGGTGGAACCCCAAGATGGGGCGCTTCCTGTTCGGAGAGCGGTCCGGCATCTACATCATCGACCTGGAGCAGACCCTGTCCGGGCTCCAGGAGGCGTACGAGTTCGTCCGCGAGCTCGGCCGCCGGGAGGGGATCGTGCTGTTCGTCGGCACGAAGAAGCAGGCCCAGGACGTCGTGGCCGAGCAGGCCCAGAGGGTCGGCATGCCGTACGTGAACACCCGCTGGCTGGGCGGCATGCTGACGAACTTCCAGACCATCTCCCGGCGGCTGGCGCGACTGCGCGAGCTTCGCGAGATGGAGCGCTCCGGCGCGTTCGAGTTCCTCCCCAAGAAGGAGGTGCTCCGGCTCCGCCACGAGAAGGAGAAGCTCGAGCGGAACCTGGGCGGCATCCAGGACCTGGAGCGCCTGCCGGACGCCATCTTCGTGATCGACACGAAAAAGGAGCACATCGCGGTGACCGAGGCCCGCAAGCTCGGCCTTCCGGTGATCGCGATCGTGGACACGAACTGCGACCCGGACGAGGTCGACTACATCATCCCCGGCAACGACGACGCCATCCGGGCGGTCTCGCTGATCAGCCGGGTCATCGCCGATGCCCTGGAGGACGGGCGGACCGAGGGATGGCAGGAGTTCGCGACGCGCTCGGCGGGGTCCTCGTCGCAGCAGGCGACCGGGTTGACGGCCGAGCCCGAACCGGTGATGGCCGCTCCGGAACCCGCGGCGCAAGCGGAGGATACGCCGGAGGCCGCGGCGGCCCCGGAGCCTGAAGCCGGACCCGAGATCGAGCGGGAAAGCGCTCCCGTCGCGGCCGTCCCGGAAGCGGGGACTGGCTCCGGAGCTGGTCCGGAGGCCGAGCCGGCCGGGGAGGCCTGAGC
>JALYLZ010000169.1 GCA_030774015.1 Actinomycetota bacterium
GGGTGGGGGGCCACCCGACGACGTCCGGCGGACCGTGGTGTCGCCGAAGTCCGAGATGGCCGCGCGACGGACGCCGCGCAGGTAGCGGGCCGCGTCCGCGGCAGGAGCGATCCCGACGAACAAAGGCGCCTGGCCGCCGAGCGGCGCCACCGTGATCCGGATGGTGCCGAGGATCGAGCGGGGGTACACCCAGTGCACCCCGCGGCCGCCGAAGTTCACGCCCTCGACGGTCAGCGCGAAGGTCGCCGTCTCGTACCGGTGCGGGTCGGTGGTGAGGTATCCGGCAGCGTCGCGCTGGGTGCGATCGGCCCACAGGGCGATGCCCCCGGCGCCGAGCAGCCCGACCGCGAAGAGGACGAGCACCGCGCCCCCGATCACCGCCGCGACCCGGCCGGCCCCCCGGGCGCGGCGGGCTCGAGGTGGAGGCTCCTGGAGGCCCGCGGGAGGGGTCGGGGCAAGCTGCGGAGGGGGCTGCTGGCCGGACGGCGGAGGAGGTGGTGGCGGTGCGGGTGGAGGAGGAGGAGGCGGCTCGCTCATCGGCGCGGCGGAGTATACGCCCGGACCCCAGCCCGACCGAATGGTCCGGTGCCGAACGACCTCTCCTGGTGGCGTGACCGAATCCACAGGAACCTCCAAGGTTCGGCCGCTAGCATCTGTTCGCTTGCCGGGCCGAGCGCTCACAGTGAGAGGGGCCGAGATGGAGGAAGAAACCGCCACCACCGAACGCGATCCCACCGAGGCCCCCACCCGGGTCCTGGTGGTGGACGACGAGCCCAGCATCACCGAGCTCGTGGCCACGGTCCTGCGCTACGAGGGGTTCCAGGTCGGCGTCGCCGCGAACGGCTGGGAGGCGCTCCGCCTGGCCTCGGAGTTCCGGCCCGAGCTGATCGTGCTCGACGTGATGCTTCCCGACCACGACGGGTTCGAGGTCCACCGGCGGCTCCGCGAGCGTGGCGAGGAGATCCCCGTCATCTTCCTGACCGCGCGGGACGCCACGGAGGACAAGGTCCGCGGGCTGACCGTGGGCGGCGACGACTACGTCACCAAGCCGTTCAGCCTGGAGGAGCTGGTCGCGCGGATCCGGGCGGTGCTCCGGCGGGCCGGCGCCGGGCAGGCGGGCTCGGACGCCGCCCGCCTCCGCTTCGCCGACCTGGAGATGGACGAGGACTCCCACGAGGTGTGGCGCGGCTCCGAGCCCATCGAGCTCCGCCCCACCGAGTTCAAGCTGCTGCGGTACCTGATGCTGAACCCTCGCCGGGTGCTGTCGAAGCAGCAGATCCTCGACCACGTGTGGCACTACGACTTCGGGGGCGACTCCAACGTGGTGGAGACCTACATCAGCTATCTCCGCAAGAAGGTCGACGCCGCGGAGCCGCACCTCATCCACACGGTTCGGGGTGCCGGCTACGTGCTGCGGCTGCCGCGCCAGTGAGGCGATGAGGCCATGAGGTTCTCGCTCCGCACCCGAGTCCTGGCCGCCACCCTGGTGCTGGTGGTCCTCGGCCTGGGCGTGGCCGGCGTGGCCACGTACGGGTTCCTGCGCTCGTTCCTGGTCCACCGGCTGGACCAGCAGCTCATAGCGGTCGAAGACCCCGTCGAGCACACGCTGGGGCAAGGGTTCGGCGGCCCGGGTCCGGGCGGTCCCGGAAACGGGATCCTTTCGAAGACATACGCCGCCTTCCTGGACAGCTCGGGGAAGGTGGTGATCTCGAAGACGTATTGCTTTCCCTACGGCTGCACGGGAAACCAGCCGAGCCCCGCCCTCCCAACCGGACTCCCGGGTTCCAGCAACGCGGGCTCAAGCCCGGCCAGCCGCACGTTCACGGCATCGGCAGCAGGGACGTCCGGCCCCGATTTCCGCGTGCTGGCCTATGCGGCTGCCATCGTTGGATCGGATGTCCGTGGAACGCTGGTGATCGCTTTCCCTCTGACCGAGATCAACGGCACGCTACATCGGCTGGTGCTCGTGGAGCTCGCCGTCGCCGCGGGGGTGCTGGTGGCGGTGGGCGGCCTCGGCTGGTGGGCCGTCCGCGTGGGCCTCCGACCCCTCGACCGCATGGCCGAGACCGCCGGCGCCATCGCCGCGGGCGACCTGTCGCAACGAGTGGAGCCGGACGACAGCCAGACCGAGGTGGGCCGCCTGGGATCGGCTCTGAACACCATGCTGGGGCGCATCGAGGAGTCCTTCGACCGGCAGCGGGCCTCGGAGGAGCGGCTCCGGCAGTTCGTCGCGGACGCCTCGCACGAGCTCCGCACTCCCATCACCTCGATCCGCGGGTACGCGGAGCTGTTCCGCCGCGGCGCGGCGCAGCGCCCGGACGACCTGGAGCGAGCCATGCGGCGAATCGAGGACGAGGGTGCCCGCATGGGCGTGCTGGTGGAGGACCTCCTGTTGCTGGCGCGTCTCGACCAGGGCCGTCCCCTCGAGCGCAAGCCGGTCGATCTGTCCGCGCTGGCCGCAGACGCCGTGGCGGACTTCCGCGTGGCGGACCCCGGACGGCCGGTGGAGCTGGTGACCTCGGGCCCGGCGGTGGTGGCCGGAGACGACGTGCGCCTGTGCCAAGTGATCGCGAACATCCTCGACAACGCGCGCCAGCACACGCCCGCGGACACGCCGGTGACGGTTCGGGTGGGCGAGGCCGACGGCACGGCAACCATCGAGGTGGCCGACCAGGGGCCCGGGCTCCCACCGGAGGAGGAGGCCCGGGTCTTCGAGCGCTTCTACCGGGGCGACCCGTCGCGCTCCAGGGGCAGCGGCGGGACCGGACTGGGGCTCTCCATCGCCGCAGCCATCGTCGAGGCGCACGGCGGCCGCATCGCCGTGTCCACGCAGCCCGGCCACGGCGCCACGTTCACCGTCTCGCTCCCGGTCATCTCCCCGACCGTGGAAGCACCGACGGCCGCCGAGGCCCCAGCCATCCCGGCTCCGCCGCCCGAGGACGAGAGCCGTCATCCGGCCGCCGACGTCGGCAGCTGAACGGGCCACCGCCGGCTACCCGACGATCGGCTCGAGGAGGCGGATCAGCTCGGAGAGCCTGGCCGCCGCGTCACCGGCCAGCCGCGGAGTCTTCGCGGTCCCGGGCCACAGCTCGTACAGGTGCGTCCAGCCGGGGCCGAACGGCTCCAGGCGCATCTCGCCGCCCAGTGCGCGCTGCAACCGCGAGAGCCTGGACTCCAGCAGCTCCACGACGGGCCGATCCTCGTCGGGTGGTCCCTCCAAGTGGTAGGCGACCTCCAGCCCGCCGCCTCGGAACCACAGCTCGTAGTGCCGCCGAGGGCGCCCGAAGTGCACCTTGAACACCCGTCCCATCCGGGCCGTCCGGTACTCGCGGAGCTCGTCCGGGAGCAGGGCCGGCAGCTCTTCCGCGACAGCCTGGAAGAACTCGCGAAACGTCCGGAACGCCGCTTCCGCCACGGGCATACGATCGCATGGTCGAACCCCCAGACGACGAGGAGGTCTTCGAGCCATGGCGGTCAAGGAGCTCGGCCACATCGTCCTGTACGTGCGGAACGCGGACCGGTCCGTGCACTTCTACCGCGACGTGCTGGGCTGGAATCAGGTCATGCCGGCCCCGGGCGATCCGATCGAGGGCTTCGTCATGTTCTCCAGCGGACGAACCCACCACGAGCTGCTGCTCATCGAGGTCGACGAGGACGCCGCGCCCATCCCGGCCGGGCGGCGGGTGGGCATGTACCACTTCGGGCTGAAGGTCGGCGACACCGACGACGAGCTGCGCGAGGTGCTGGCGACCCTCCAGGAGAATGGGGTCCGGCTGATGGGCGCCGGCGACCACGGGTTCACCCACAGCCTGTACCTGGCCGACCCGGACGGGAACGAGATCGAGCTGTACATCGACGTCCCCGGCGTCAGCTGGACCGACCCGGAGATCCTGGCCCGCCCGACCCAGCCCCTTCGCATCTGAGCGCTCTCACCCGCGGTGCGAGCACGGGCCTGCGGGCTTGGCTCGCTTCCGGCCTGGGTATGGAGGAACCCGACCGAAAGGAGATGCCCGTGAGCACGGAGAGCGACGCCATCGACCCCAACGCCATCTCGGCCGAGCAGTTCGCCCAGATGGTGGCCGGTGCCGGCGACGAGGACATCGAGCGGGTGATCCATCAGGTGGGCACCACGCCCACCCTGGACCGGATCTTCAAGGGCTTCGAGGAGCGATTCGTGCCGGACCGGGCGGGCGGCGTGGACGCGGACATCCAGTGGGTGGTCCGGGACGCCGGCGAGGAGCACCCTTACGTCGTCGGCGTCCACGACGGGACGTGCACCGCCCGGAGCGGGAAGGCCGACGCGCCCAAGGTCACGTTCACCCTCGACCTGGTGCCGTTCGTCCGGTTGGTGACCGGGCAGGCCGACGGGATGAAGCTGTTCATGACCGGGAAGCTGAAGCTGATTGGCGACATGATGTTCGCGACGCGGGTGAACGGCTTCTTCGAGCCGCCGAAGGCCTAACCGTTCGGCCCCCGCTACTCGACCGGCTCGACGGCGTCGCCGACCCGGACCCAGCCGGGGACCTCGACGTCGCCGTACACCCCGAGCATCAGGCCGCCCTCCCGCTTGCGGTGCTGGGCCAGCACCTCCAGGGTCCGGAAGTCGCGCCGGCCGCTGTCCGGATCGAGCGTGGTGACCACGCATCGCGGGATGGACTCCCCCACCCGGACCACCGCCTCACCCAGGCTGACCCGCCGGCCCGACCAGCGGTCCTCCTCGTAGGGTCCACAGCCTTCCACTTCCACGAGCATGCGGAACCGCCGAGGGTCGAGCGCCTCGCGGCCGCCTCGGCGGGCCACGTCCTCCACCGACGCCTCCGAGACGATCGACACGCGGTGGGACCCTCCGGCGCACTCCGGCGGCTCGACCCGGGCCAGCCGGAGCTCGCGGCCGGCGTGGGCGGAAGCCGCCGCCGCGAACGGCCCCAGCACCGGCCTGGCCGTCACCCTCCGATCGAACAGCTCGATCTCCATGCGAGCGCCCAGCTCGCACGCATCGCCCTCGCACTCCGTGCCATCCCGGATACCGCAGGGCGAGCCGCTCGGCCGCCTCGTCGTAGCGGGCCCGGATGCCGAGCAGGGGCGCCTTGGCCGCGTCCATGATCCGCCGCGCGTCCGGGTCCACGAACAGGAACCGACGGTCCGCCTGGACCCCGCGCTCGCCCACGAACACGGCGTCGGGGTGATGCAGGCCGGTCGACTTGACCGGCGTGACGTTGAACCGGGCGACGGACGGCATGGCGGCATGGTACCGGGCGGCCACGCGGGCGACCCGCTCTGAGCGAATGGGTTCCACCGTCACAGGTTTCTCTCAGGTTCCGGGGGCAGTATTTCGGCAGAACCTGGGAAAGTGAGGAGTCGGAGATGCCGAACATCGAGGATGACGCCATGAATCCCCCTGACCGCGAGGACCGGCCGGCCAACCCGGAGTTTCCCCCGTTCGGGCACAGCGGCGGGTTCGAGGCCATGCCCCCGCCGCCTCCGCCCATTCCGGTCCCCCGGGCCCGACGCCGAGGCACGACGGTGGTTGCGGCGGTCGTCGCGGCGCTGGTGTTCCTGGGCGCCGGGGTCGGCCTGGGGTGGGGACTGTTCCGGCCCACCACGGCCACGGCCCCGACCACCACCAGCGGAGCCGCCGGGCCGCCGCTTCAGCTCAGCCCATCCACCGGATCGTCGAGCGGGACCCTCAACCTGAAGGGGATCGTCGCCCAGGTGGAGCCGGGCATCGTCGACATCAACACCTACCTCGACACCAGCACGCTGGGGAGCGGCTCGTTCGGCGCACCCGGCCCCAGCGCGCAGCCTCTGGGGGCGGGCACCGGCATGGTGCTCACCTCCTCCGGTGAGATCCTCACCAACAACCACGTGGTCGAGGGCGCCACCAACATCGAGGTGACCATTCCCGGCCAGTCGGGCCACTACTACGCGAAGGTGGTTGGCGTCGACCCGACGGACGACGTGGCCCTGCTCCAGCTCCAGGGGGCCTCGAACCTGTCCACCGTGACGCTCGCCAACTCCTCGAACCTGGACGTCGGGGACCGGGTCGTGGCCATCGGCAACGCCCTCGGACAGGGCGGTACGCCCACCGTGACGCAGGGCTCCGTCACCGCGCTCGGACGCACCATCACGGTCGGCGGCGGTCCGGCCGGGCCGGAGCACCTCCAGGGGCTCATCCAGACCAACGCACCCATCAGCCCGGGCGACTCGGGCGGCGCGCTGGCGGACTCGGCCGGCCAGGTGGTCGGCATCATCACGGCGGCACAGCGATCGGCTGCTGGGAACCAGCCGACCGCACACGTCGGCTACGCCATCGCGATGAACTCGGCGGCGAGCATCGTGGACCAGATCCGCTCCGGCCACGCCAGCGAGACGATCATCATCGGCCAGCCCGGTTTCATGGGCGTCGAGGTCCGGAACCTCGACGCGGCGACCGCCTCCCGGCTCGGCCTGGGGGTGACCAAGGGCGCGCTGGTCATCAGCGTGTTCCCGGGAACCCCGGCCGCCCGCGCGGGCCTCTCAGCGGGATCGGTGATCACGGCCGTCGACGGGAAGACCGTGACGTCGGCCGACGGGCTGGGGCCCATCATCCACACGTACAGCCCGGGCGACCAGATCAAGGTGACGTGGGTCGACTCGTCCGGGACGCACACGGGCACGCTCCAGCTCATCAGCGGCCCCGCGGTCTGACCTCCCCGAAACCGTCAGGAGGCCGGGTCGGCTGCGGCCACCTTGCGGACGAGGTCACGGAGCTGGCGCCGCTCGGCCTCGGTCAGCGCGGCGAACGACGGGGGCGGCTCCTGGAGGAGCTGCTGGGCGCGGTCCCTGGCCTCCACGCCCTTGTCCGTGAGCACCAGCATCTTGATCCGGCGGTCGGTGGGATGGGGCCGGCGTTCCACCAGGCCCCGCTCCTCCAGCGCGTCGGCCAAAGAGGTGACGTAGGAGGCGTCGTAGCCCCACTGGTCCGCCAGCTCCCGCATGGGGATGCCCTCACCCGGCTCCAGCTTGAACAGCGTCTTGAGCGCTCCCGGCGACAGCCCCACGGCACCGCACGCCTTCTGCATGCAGCCGTGGACCTGTCCCGAGAACAGCAGGTCCAGCATGGACCGCCATGCTTCCTGACCTGCCCGTTCGCTCATGTCCTGAGGGTACCTCATCCCTGGATCACCGTCCATCTTTTACTTGTCTGAACTAAGCGGTTGACACTACTCAAAGGTTGAGTATAGCCTACCGCTCATGAGTTTCCGGGACATGACCCAAACCCCACGGGAGGTCCACCCCGTCGTGGCTCTCATGGTCATCGCCGGTGCCCAGCTGATGGTGGTGCTGGACGTCACCATCGTGAACGTCGCGCTTCCCCACATCCAGGCCGGCCTCGGGTTCTCGCGCACGGGGCTGGCCTGGGTGATCGACGCCTACACCCTGGCCTTCGGGGGCCTGCTCCTCCTGGGCGGGCGGGCCGGGGACATCCTGGGACGGCGCCGGATGTTCGTGATCGGCGTGCTGCTGTTCGCCGGCGCCAGCCTCCTGGGCGGGTTCGCCACCAGCAGCGCGTGGCTGATCGCGTCCCGGGCCGCGCAGGGCGTGGGCGCGGCCATCGCCTCCCCCACCGCGCTCGCCCTCGTCGCCACCACCTTCCGGGAGGGCCCCGAGCGGAACCGGGCCTTCGGCATCTACGCGGCCGTGGCCGGCGCGGGCGGGGGCATCGGGCTGATCCTGGGCGGGGTGCTCACCGACCTGCTGTCGTGGCGGTGGGTGCTGTTCGTGAACGTGCCGATCGGCGCGTTCCTCGCGCTGGCCGCGCCGCTGGTCCTCCCGAAGGGCGAGCGCAACCCCGGGCGGTTCGACCTCCCCGGCGCCGTCACGGTCACGGGTGGGGTCGGGAGCCTCGTGTACGGCTTCATCCACGCGGCGTCCAGCGGGTGGGGCGACACCGGGACCCTGGTCTCGTTCGCGATCGCCGCGGCGCTGCTGACGGCCTTCCTGACCATTGAGTCGCGGAGCCGGCAGCCCCTCATGCCGCTGCACCTGTTCGCGGACCGGGCCCGCTGGGGGAGCTACGCGGTGATGCTGACGGCCGGCGCCGCGATGTTCGGCGTGCTGTTCTACCTGACGCAGTTCCTCCAGGGGCCGCTCGGGTACAGCCCGCTCCGGACCGGCCTCGCGTTCCTGCCCCTGAACTTGATCATCATCACGTCGGCCCAGATCTCGAGCCGCCTGGTGCCGAGGACTGGCCCGCGGCCGCTGATCCTAGTGGGGACGTCCCTGATGGTGCTGGGCCTGCTGTGGCTGTCCCGGCTGGGAGCGGGATCGAGCTACCTGACGCTCGTCCTGCCCGCCATGGCAACGATCGGCGTCGGTGTGGGCCAGATCTTCGTGCCGGTGACGCTGACCGCGGTGTCGGGAGTGGCCCGCCGTGACTCCGGCGTCGCCTCGGCCATGCTGAACGTGTCGCAGCAGGTCGGAGGGACCCTCGGCCTCTCCGCGCTGGTCACGGTGTCGGCCACGGCCACGGCGAGCCAGCTGGCGCGCATCGTCTCCACCGGAGCGGTGCCGACCGCTGCCGCGCGGACCCAGGCGCTCGTGCACGGTTGGGCGACGGGGTTCGGGCTGGCCGTCGCATTCGCCGTCGCGGCCCTGGTCGCGGCGGTGGTGGTCCTCAGGCCACGGCCACGGGAACGACCGGAACGACCCACCTCGATCGAGGACGTCGAGGTCATGCCCGCGGAAGAGGCGGTCCTCTCGTCATAACCCGCCGTTCGACGGCAGGAGAGGAGGAATGCGTGGAGGCCTACGTGCTCATCCAGGCCAACGCCAACGGGGAGCCCCTCGCCCAGAAGCTCGAGGCGCTTCCGGACGTCCTGTCGGCGCAGGAGGTCAGCGGCGCCTATGACGCCATCGCCCTGACGCGCTCGAGCTCGGAGCAGGACCTCCTGGACCGAGTCCTCCGGGAGATCCGGAGCGTCCCGGGAGTGACCCGGGCCCTTCCCGCGCCGCTGCGCAACGGCTCGAGTCCCCATTCCGCACCGAGCGACGGGCGCAGCGAGCCGGCTGACGCGGCAGCGTAGGGGGGCTAGCCCTGGTTGCCGGGCCGGAGGCAACTCCGGGGGAGGCCGCTCGCGCCTTCCGTCGTGCCCCGCACGCGACCGATCCGCTCGGGGCGGCGGACGGGTGGGGCACCAAGAGCACCAGCTACGCAGCACCATTGGTGACGCCAGAGGCCGGCCAAAGATCACCTGATGGCCCGATGAATACGAGCGTCAGCCGTTCCGATACCCATAGGGATGCTCGGAACACGCCCTCTCCCCGGATCCCCGACGCAGGCCCGACGCAACGGGCCGGCGAGAAGGGTCGCCCGGCTGGCCTCGGTCGTCGCGGTGATCGCGACGTTCCTGCTTCCTCTCGCCGCGGCGCCGGGCGCCCACGCGGCGTTCCTGGGCAAGCGGGGGGTGGTGTTCGTCTCGGGAACCACCACCCGCTCGGGTGAGACCGACATCCTGGCGTTCACCTTCAAGAAGGGCCGGGCCATCCTGGTCCAGGACTACACGCCCCACAACCACAAAGTGAACCTGTCCCCCACCGTGACCGCGGAGGGCGGGCCCCACATCCTGTTCGTGGAGAAGTCCGGCGCGCAGGGACCGGGGGACATCTACGTCATGGACCGGTACCCACCGGGCGGTGGGCTCCCCCATCCGGTCCAGCTGACCCGGGACAGCGACGACGAGGAGCAGCCGGCGGGATCGCCGTCCGGGGGCAAGATCGCGTACGTCCGGTACCTCGGCAAGACCCCGCAGATCTGGATGATGAGCCTGTCGGGACGCAACCAGGAGGTGCTGACCTGCTGCAACGTGAAGGGGAGCCACGGCCGGGGTTTCCCGGTCGAGGGGACCCAGCCGGCATGGTCGCCGAACAGCGAGTGGATCGCCTACGTGAACACGGCGTCGCCGCCCCAGATCGCCGTGGCGTCGGTGACGGGGAAGGCCCCGCTCGACTCGACGGCGGCCACCTTCCAGGTGACGACGGCCGGCGGGACCTCGCCGAACTGGGCGCCGCTTGGGGACCAGTTTGCCTACATCACCCCCAGCGGCCAGCTCGCGGTGAGGGCGTTCGACCCGTCCGGCGCGCCGCAGCCGCCCAGGATCGTGGACACCCCGCCGAAGGGCCAGGTGGACGCCAACCCGGCCTGGTCCCCCGACTCGATCACGTCCACCGGGAAGAGCACGGGGCTGATCCTGTTCAATCGGGGGTCCACGCTGTGGTCGATCGTCCCCAACGACTCGTCGCCCCGCGCGCAGAAGCTCGCCCTCAAGGGCTTCGCCGGAGGTTCGAACCCCGACTGGCGCCCGGTGTGCTCGAACCCCAAGCCCAAGGACGGCAAGGGCGTGGTCATCGAGGGGACCAACGGTCCCGACCTGCTGTGCGGCGGGAAGGGCGACGACACGATCCACGGCAACGGGGGCGACGACCGGATCTTCGCCGGCGAGGGCTCCGACACCGTCTACGGGGGCGACGGCAACGACTTCATCCTGGGCGGGCAGGGCGGCGGCAGCAACTACATCGACGGCGGGCCCGGGAACGACCACATCGAGGGCGGGCTGGGCCACGACACGCTCGTGGACGAGGGCGCCGACAGCGGCAACGACGTGATCGAGGCCCAGGACGGGAACGACACCGTCCAGGCCAGCGACGGCGTCATCGGCAACGACCGGATCGACGGCGGGTACGGCGACAACACCTGCTACGTCGACAACGTCGCCGGCGGCGGCCCTCCCGCCTACGACTTCGTGTGGAACTGCGAGACCGTCGTGGTCGTGCACCAGGCGGAGGTGCCGGGCCGGTAGGCGCGGCGGCGCCGATCGGTCCCTAGCGCACGTTGCGGCGGCAGGTCCGGATCAACACCACCCACGCTCCCGCGAGGAACACCACCGTGAACACCGCCAGGTACACCCAATACGTCCCGGTGGCGTGGGTCCCCGCTCCCCCGTAGCTGTGGAGCAGGGGCGGCCCCAGCGCGGAGTGGCCGTGCGCCAGGATGTTCCGCACGCCCAGGTCGTGGCCGATGGCCTCCCACGCCCATCGCACCGGTATGACCGCGCTGATGGCCGCGCCGACCCCCGCCATCAGATGCACGGGGAGGATCGCGCCGGAGAACAGGACCGCCGGGAAGCACAGCAGGGGGAGCGCCAGCGTGGCCTGCGAGGGATTGCCCACGGCCGCGGAGGTGAGGAGCCCGAGGGTGAGCGCGGCGGCGGCGTCGAGCGCCAGCGTCACGCCGAGCGACAGGTATGTCCCGAGCGACGCTGCGGGCAGACGGTCCAGGGCCCGAAGCACGGCCAGCATGAGGACGTCCACCACCAGCAGGAACGGGAGCAGCACGGCCACCTTCGACAACAGGTACGCGCCGAGGCGCAGGCCGACCAGGTGCTCCCGTCGCAGGATGGGCCGCTCCACGCAGATCTGGAGCAGCCCGTAGGTCAGCCCGAAGAAGAACGCGCCGAACGCGATCCAGAACAGGATCATGGCGACGGCGCTGGGGCTGGGGTGGGCGAAGTCGAACGCGCCCGGCCGGAACAGGATCGCGAACATGGCGACCACCATGGCCGGCGACCCCAGCAGGATCGCGAGCGTCAGCCGGTTCCGCACCAGGGTCTCGAACGTCCGTCGCGTCAGCACCGTCCATTGCCGCAGGCCCCCGACCGGCGCAGCGGCGGCCGGGGCGGGGCTGCCGTGGCCCGGCTCTGGCGTTGGGGGCAGGGGCGGTTGCTCGCGCCCGCGGAAGCGCTCGGCCCATTCGTCCGGGGTCGCCGACGTGGCCAGCCGCTCGTAGATCTCCTCGACTTCGGTGACCCCGAAGTGCCCGAGGGCCTCGGGCAGCGAGCCGATGAAGGCCAGGCGGCCCCCGGCGGCCAGGAACACGATCCGGTCGCACCCGTGGAGGTCCTGGACGGCGTGCGTGGTAAATACCACGGTGGCCCCGTCACCGGCCAGTCCCCGGAGCACCCGCACCAGCTCGGCGTCGGTGGCCGGGTCCAGCCCGGAGGTCGGCTCGTCCAGGAAGAACACGCGGGGCCGGGTCAGCAGCTCCACGGCGATGCTGGCCCGCTTGCGCTGCCCGCCGCTGAGCGCGCCCACCCGCACGCCGGCCCTATCGGACAGGTTGAGTGCCCGAAGGGCCTCCGCCACCCGCTGCTCGACCTCGGACGGTGACGCGGTGGCGGGGAGCCGGAGCATCGCCGCGTACCGGAGCGTCCGCTCCAGGGGAAGCTCGGCGTGGATGATGTCGTCCTGCGGGACGTAGCCGAGGACTGTCCGGAACAGATCCAGGTTCCGGTACACGTCGACGCCGTCGAACAGCACCCGCCCAGCGTCCGCCGGCCGCACCGCCGCCAGGGCCTCCAGCAGGGTGGTCTTCCCGGCGCCGCTCCCTCCCACGATCGCGACCAGCTCGCCGGGGAGGATGGTCAGGGAGACGTCCTGGAGCACCGATACGCCGCCCCGGACCGTCTTCCCCAGCCCGGCGGCATCGATGCGGACCCCGCGGGCGCGCGTCGCCGGAACCCGGGGCTGCGCAGGCCCGACGGTGGTCGTTTCCGGGCCTGTCCGGCCCTGGAGACCTGGGTCGATCGTGCGGTCCATTCGCCGCGACACGTTACGAGTTTCCCGCCGCCCTGCCCAGGTCGTGTCCTCAGGAGACCCATTCCACTTCGGCCCTGCCCGGTGTAGAACCTGCCGGATGGCCCAGGACGCACGCATCGGCACCACACTGGCCGGCTACCGCATCGATTCGCTCATCGGCCGGGGCGGGATGGGGACGGTGTACCTGGCCGAGCACCTGGGACTGGGACGCAAGGTCGCCCTGAAGGTCCTGTCGCCGGACCTGGCCGACGATCCCAGGTTCCGGGACCGGTTCGTCCGGGAGTCCCGCCTGGCCGCCTCCATCGAGGACCCGAACATCGTCCCCATCTACGAGGCCGGGGAGTCGAACGGCGTCCTGTTCATCGCCATGCGGTACGTCTCGGGCACCGACCTGAAGGCGCTGATCGCGACCCACGGCGCCCTTCCCGTGGAGAGAACGGCGTCCATCGTGTCGCAGGTGGCCTCGGCGCTCGACGCCGCGCACGAGCAGGGCCTCGTCCATCGCGACGTCAAGCCCGCCAACGTCCTGATCGTGGCGGGCGGCGAGAGCCGCCCGGACAAGGTGTACCTGTCGGATTTCGGCCTGACCAAGCGAGCCTCGTCGGACTCCGGGCTCACCGCGACCGGACAGTTCGTGGGGACCCTGGACTACGCCGCACCCGAGCAGTTCGAGGGAGGCGCCCTCACCCCGCAGACCGACGTGTACTCCCTGGGCTGCGTGGTCTACGAGTGCCTGACGGGTGAAGTCCCCTTCCCCCGGGATCGGGAAGCGGCGGTCCTGCACGCCCACCTCATGGAGGCACCTCCCCGGATCACCGAGAAACGACCTGAGCTACCCGAAGGGATCGACGCGGTGGTGGCCACGGCCATGGCCAAGCGTCCAGGTGACCGGTACGCCACGGCAGGTGATCTCGCCGCGGCCGTGGGAGCCGCGCTCCGCCGGCGCGCCGCAGCGTCGCCGGAGACCCGGCGCGGGCTCGACCGGCGGGTCCTCGTCGCAGCCGCGGCCGCGGTCCTCGTCGCCGTGGCGGTCATCGTCGCGCTGCTCCTCCGAGGAGGCGGCGCGCCGGCGCGTGGGACCGCCGGCGGTGGGCCCACCCCGGCGACCACCCTTCCCTCGACGCCGCCGACCCTGACGTCGAGCCCCATCTCCGCCGACCCGAACTCGGTGCTCAGGCTCGACCCCGACAACGGCGCCCCCGTCGCCGACATCCCGGTCGGCGCGGACCCGCACGGCGTGGCGTTCTCGGGGCGCTACCTGTGGGTGGTCAACCGCTCGGACCACACCATCTCCCGCATCGATCCCGACACCAACCAGGTCGTATCGACGGGAGGAGGGATGACGGGCCCGTGCAACATCGCCCCCGATCCCGGTGGAGGGGTGTGGGTCACGAACTGCCTGGCCAGCCCGTACGAGGTGGACCGCATCAGCCCGGAGAGCGGGCAGGTCGACGAGCGCGTCAAGGTCCCCGACGTCCCCGCGGGTGTGGCCTTCGGTGCCGGTGACGTCTGGGCGGCACTGCTGCCGCCCTCCCACAGCCCCGGAACGGTGGTCCGAATCGATCCGGCCACGGGGAAGATCGTTCACACCTTCCAGGTGGGCGCCGGGGCCGAATACGTGGACTTCGGTGAGAGCGCCCTGTGGGTCGGAAACGCCGAGGATGGAACGGTCTCCAAGATCGATGCCGTGAGCGGTCAGGTCGCGACCATCCCCGTGGGCACCGACCCGTTCCAGGTGGAGGTGGGGAACGGGTTCGTGTGGGTGAACATCCGGTCCGACCACGCCATCTACAAGATCGATCCGCTCCGGGACAGGGTGGTGGACATCATCGACGGGGTGCGGGGGATCATGACCACTGAAGGGGGAAACCTGTGGGTGGCCGACCCCGAGGCGCCAACGCTGTGGCGGATCGACACCGACACCGATCAGGTGACCGCGCAGTTCGATCTCCCCTATTCGGGGTTCCTGGCCACCGCAGACGGCTCCATCTGGCTCTCGGCGCCCATCACCTTCGACGACCAGTGCTGCCCCTGAGCGGCGGGAGGCTCCGGGCCGCGGCTCCTCGCTGGTCCGGTGGTCAGAGGGCCGGCCGGGGGCTCGCTTAGGATGGCAGCGTACGGCGGCAACGACGGTGCGGGGAGGAGACGGTGACCGAGGGCGAGGGGATGGAGGGCGGCAGGGTCCGCCTGGGCCTGCCCGACGACGCGAACGGGGTCCTGCCCAGCCAGATGCTGGAGCGGGCCGTCGAGCTCGGCTTCATCGACGCCGGCGACTACCGCATCCCGAGCTCGAGCATCCAGCCCGCCAGCATCGACCTGCGGCTGGGGGAGATCGCCTACCGGATCCGGTGCAGCTTCCTGCCGGACCGCCGGCCGGTCGAGGTCAAGCTCAAGGAGTTCGTGGTGGACGAGCTGGATCTCCGCCGGGACGGAGCGGTCCTGGAGACCAACCGCCCCTACCTGATCCCGCTGATCGAGGAGCTCGCGCTCCCCGAGGACATCCGGGGCAAGGCGAACCCGAAGAGCTCCACCGGCCGGCTCGACGTCTTCACCCGCATCATCACCGACCAGAGCTTCCGGTTCGACGAGATCCGGCCGGGCTATCGCGGGAAGCTGTACCTCGAGGTCGTGCCCCTGTCGTTCACGGTGCGCGTGCGGCAGGGACTGGCGCTGAACCAGCTGCGCCTGTCCGCCGGCCGGGCCCGGTTGACGGACGACGAGATCCTCGCGGCCCACCGGGAACAGCCCCTCCTGTACCGGGACGGACGCGGCGTCCCCGAGGAGGACCTGGCCACGGCGGACGGGCTGTTCCTGGGCCTCGACCTGCGGGGGGACGCCTCGGGCCGGGTGGGGTACCGGGCCAAAGACTTCGCCCCAGCTCTGGAGATGTCACGGATCGGCGCGTACGACTGGGAGGACTACTGGGACCCGGTCCGCCGCGAGGAGGGCGACCGGATCGTGCTGGCCCCCGAGCACTTCTACCTGCTGCTCTCCGAGGAGGCCGTGCAGATCCCGCCGGGGTACGCGGCGGAGATGGCCGCATACGACCCCACCAGTGGGGAGCTCCGGACGCACTACGCCGGGTTCTTCGACCCGGGGTTCGGGTTCGACGCGGCCGGCCGGTTCCACGGGTCGCGGGCGGCGCTCGAGGTCCGGGCCCACGACGTCCCGTTCATGATCGAGCACGGCCAGCGGGTCTGTAAGTTGACGTTCGAGCGGATGGTGGAGCCGCCGAAGGTCCTGTACGGGGAGTCCATCGGGTCCGCCTACCAGGGACAGACGGACACGCTCGGCAAGCACTTCCGGCGGCCCTCGAAGCAGGTGGAGGATTCACCGCGCAAGCGGCCGGATTCGACCGAACGGTTGCCGTTCGACGACCCGCTCGTGCCCGGCGGATAGGACCGGCTATCTAGCCGCCCTGGGCGGCCGACCGAAGGTCGACCCGCCAGTGATTGCACCGGAGGGTCCGGTCGCGGAGCTGGAAATCGGCCTCCTCGATCCAGGAGAACCCGAACTTCCGGCACATCGCGTTGGAGCGGGGATTGCTGACCGGGGGGAAGGCGTGGACGACGTCCCACCGACCCTCCGACCGGGCCCGGTCGAGGATGGAGCGCACCGCTTCTGTGCCCAGGCCCCTTCCCTGGAACCGAGGGAGCACCATCCACCCGATCTCGGTGATGGGCCGGCCGTTCCAGTCGTGCTCCCACATGACCACCGTTCCCGCCGGGGCTCGGGCATCGTGGTCCGGGATGATCACGAAGATCCACGTCTCGCCCGCTTCGGTCGAGGCCACGTCCCTCCGCAGCTTCTCGGCCAGGCCCTCTCTGGGAAGCGGACCGCCCAGGTGCTCCATCATCGCCGGGTCGCAATGGATGGCCTCGTAGAGCGGCAGGTCGCTCAGCTCGATGTTTCGAAGCTCCACGCAACTCCCTTCTGCCTCGCCCACGCTCCCGGGCCGGTCGGTCAGGCGAGGGTGACCACGACCTTGCCGCGGGTGTGCCCGGTGCCCACGGCCACCAAGGCGTCCGCCGCATCCTCCAGCGCGAACGGGTGGATTTCGGGCATGGCGATCTCGCCCGCTTCCAGCAGTCCGGCCAGGGCTTGGAGCGAGGCGGTCGTCACGTGGCCCGCCACGTTCGTCGCCTCGATCCCGCGACGTGCCAGCGCCTCCGGGTCGGCCGCTCCCACCACGGACGCCACGCGGCCTCCGTCCCGCACCAGCTCGGCGAGCCTGGCAACGACCTCCCGGTCGCCGTGCATGTCGGCCAGCCCGTCGACGCCGCCAGGGAACATGGATCGAATCGCGTCGACCACGTCGCCGGCCGTGTAGTCGATGACGTCGGCGGCGCCGAGGCGGCGGGCGTAGTCGGCGTTCTCGCCGCGGCACACCGCCACCACTCGACCCCCCCGTCGTGCCGCCAACTGGACGAAGAAGCTCCCCACCCCGCCGGTCGCGCCGACGGCGACGACCGTCTGCCCGGTCCCGATGGCCAGGGCGTCGGCCGTGTTCAGGGCGGTGACGCCGGCGACGGGAACCGCGGCAGCGGCGGCGTGGTCCAGCGACGGCGGCTTGCGGGCCACGGTGGCCGCGGACATCGTGGCGAACTCCGCCAGGGTGCCCTCTCCGAGATACATCTTGCCGACGGAGCCGAAGACATCGTCTCCCACCGTCCACGCCTCCACGCCCTGGCCGACGGCATCCACGGTCCCCGAAGCGTCCGCGCCGGGCACCAGCGGGAATCGATGTTCCATCCGGTCCTTCAGGTAGCCGTTGATCACCGCCACGTCGAAGGGGTTCAAGCCGGCCGCGGCGACCCGGACCCGGACCTGTCCTTCACCGGGCTCGGGAACGGCGATGTCGCGTACCGATCCGGGCTTCCCGAATTCCTCGATGGCGAACGCCTTCATCTTCACACCTCCTGGTGTGCTGGCACCCGAGAAACGAGCGACTCGGTTTTCCGGAGTTCCCCGTAAGACTAGCGTGGACCGGGGTGATCATCGCCGCGTTGCCGGCGATAAGCGAGTACGGGATGGGCGCTTATGAGTGCAGGGTGCCGCAACGCAAGAGACCGCCGCGCTCCCGCGCGACGGTCCCTCGTCGACTAGCGGTGGGCCGCCCTTAGGCGATGGCCCGAACGTTGCTGGCCTGAGGACCCTTCGGTCCCTGGGTCACGTCGAACTCCACCCGCTGGTTCTCCTCCAGGTTCTTGTAGCCCTCGCCTGCGATCGCGCTGAAGTGCACGAACACGTCGGGGCCGTTCTCCTGGGTGATGAAGCCGAAGCCCTTCTCGGGGCTGAACCACTTCACGGTTCCAGTTGCCACTGCAATTCCCTCCCTTCCATGGCCCGCACGGACCTGCATGCTGTCCGTCGGCCTCCGGCTGGATCGCCGGGTGAGAGAACTGCTCGTAGCGAACTGCGTGCGGAACCCTCACTAGGAGTGTAGCGGAACGGGAAGCCCGCCGACCTGTCCAGCGATGGCGGGGCCCCCTGCACCCGAGCGCCGTCAGGCCCTCTGGGCCTCGAGCTCCCGGAAGGTCTTCCAGGCCAGGCTCCAGCCGGCGGCCGTCACGGGGAACTCGACGGGGGGCTGCGGTGACTGGAACCTCCAGATCCGGTACGCCTCGTTGCTCCCACCCAGCACGAACCGCTGGGTGCTGTGAGAGACCATGTCGCCGAACTTGTCGAGCGCCGGCACGGGCGGCGCGGCCTCGTATCCAGGCTTGGAGAGCTCCGCCGAGGTCATCACCGTGACACCGGAGGACGAGACATAGGAGGAAGCCAGCTCGAGCGCCTCGGGCTCACGAAGCGGTTGGAGCTCGATGCCGCCGGGTGCCGATGGCACCGTCCGGATGGTCGGGTCTTCGAGTCCGAGCATCTCGGCCCCTTTCTGCAAGGGACGCTCTGGCGAACTCGAGGCCGGGAGAAAACAGACTCGGCAGATCTATCAGGTCGAGACCGGGGACCCGGAAGGGCATCCGTGGCTGATACATAGAGAGTATCAGCTTCGGTGGCGGGGTAGCCGGGGTCGGTCAGCCCTCCGCGCCCCCCTTGAGGACCTCGAGGTACTCGTCGAGGCGGTCATAGGTCTCGGCCCCGCCCTCTTCCATGCCCGACTGGAGCATCCCGTCACGGTCCTCGACCGTGTCGAAGACCGCGGTGGCCGTGAGCGTGGTCTTGCCGTCCTGTTCCTCGAAGGTCGCGGTCTGGACGGAGACGTGGCCGGGCACGCCCTCCCACTCGAACGTCCAGGTGATGCGCTCGGGGCGGACGATCTCGCGGAACTCGCCACGGAATCCGGGGATCTCGCCGTCGGCCCCGCGGTGCACGATCCGCCACTTCCCGCCCTCTCGGAAGTCCATCTCGCAGCTGGCGATCTCGTAGCGCCTCGGGCCCCACCAGTGCGACATGTGCTCGCATGAGCTGTGCGCCTCGAACACCAGGTCGCGCGGCGCGTCGAAGACCCGGGTCGTGACGATCTCCCGGTCCGACGGCGTCGTCACCGTGAGCTTGTTGCTACCGCTTGCGCCCATCGTCCTTCTCCTTTCCTCGACCCTGGAGCTCGTCCAGGTACTCGTCCAGCCGGTCGTAGCTCTCCTCCCAGAAATGGCGGTACTGCTCGGTCCACTCGGCGACCTCCTTGAGCGGCCCGGCCTCGAGCCGGGCGGGCCGCCACTGCCGCTCCCGGCCCCGTGCGATCAGCCCCGCCCGCTCGAGCACCTTCAGATGCTTCGAGACCGCCGGCATGCTCATCTCGAAGGGCTCCGCCAGCTCGGTGACGGAAGCCTCCCCCGACGCCAGCCTTGCCAGGATGGCCCGCCGCGTGGGATCCGCGAGGGCCCCGAAGGTCCGGTCCAGCTGCTCGGTCGTCGTGCTCATTCAACCTCTCCGTTAAGTAACCGATTGGTAATCTACTGCCCTCGACGGGTGCGTGTCAAGTGAGTTCCCGGACGTTCGGTCGGCGGCTCGTCGCGGAGCCCCGCTTTGAACCTTCTCAGGGGGGACCGCTCGCCCGTACACTGCTGCCGTGGCCGCGTGTGCGCAGTGCGGCGAGGACAATCCTGAACGGGCCCGCTTCTGCCTGAACTGCGGGGCGCCGCTCGGCGAGGCCCCGCAGGCCGCTCGGCAGGAGCGCAAGCTCGTCTCCGTCCTGTTCGTCGACCTGGTGGGGTTCACGTCGCGTTCGGATCAGACCGATCCCGAGGACGTGCGGGACACGCTCGAGCGCTACCACACGCGTGCCAAGGAGGACATCGAACAGTACGGCGGGGTGGTCGAGAAGTTCATCGGCGACGCCGTCATGGCCGTCTTCGGTGCTCCCCTGGCCCACGGCGACGATGCGGAACGAGCGGTCCGCGCGGGCTTCCGCGTCCTCGATAGCATCGAGGACCTGAACCGGGACGATCCGCAGCTCGAGCTCCAGGCCCGGGCCGCGGTCAACACCGGCGACGCCGTCGTCGCGGTCGGCACCGACAGCCGCTCGGGCGAGGCGCTCGCGATGGGGGACGTCGTGAACACAGCCTCGCGCCTTCAGGGAGCCGCTCCACCCGGACGCCTCATCGTGGGTGAGGCGACCTACCGGGCCACCCGGGCCACGATCCGCTACGAGGAGTTCCCGGCCGTGGACGCGAAGGGGAAGCGCGACCCGGTTCCGGCGTGGCTGGCCGTGGAGCCCCTCGTCGCTCCGGCCGAGCGGCCGGTGGGGAAGGCCCCGATGGTGGGACGGGACCGGGAGATGTCCCTGCTCGCGTCGCTGTGGGAACGGGCGGTCGGTGAGCGCCGGCCCCACCTGGTCACCATGATCGGGCCGCCGGGCATCGGCAAGTCGCGCCTGCACGGCGAGTTCGCCTCATCGGTGGCGGCCAACGGTGGCCGGGTGCTCCGGGGCCGCTGCCTCCCCTACGAGGAGCGAGCCGCGTACGGCGCGTTCGGCCAGCAGGTGCGCCAGGTCGCCGGGATGCTGGAAAGCGACCCGCCGGACGTCGCGCAAGAGAAGCTCGTCGGCGCACTGGGCCGTTTCCTGCCGGAGGCCGAATCGGGCGACGTCCCCCGGTACCTCTCCCTGCTGCTGGGCCTGGGAGCCGAGGGGTCGACGGACGAGCGGGTGCTGCTCTTCTACGCCGCGAGGCGGTTCGTGGAGAGCCTCGGCCTGGACCAGCCGACGCTGGTCCTGTTCGAGGACATCCATTGGGCCGGGCCGAGCCTGCTGGACCTCGTGGACTACCTCGCCTCCCACGTGCGCGATACGCCGGTGCTGTTCGTCGCGGTGGCGCGCCCGGAGCTGCTGGATCATCGTCCGACCTGGGGCAGCGGCCTGGGCGCGCAGACCACGATCACCCTCGAGCCGCTCTCGGCGTCGGACGCGGCGACCATCGCCTCCCACCTGCTGGCCGAGGCCACTGGCATGGAGGCCGCCATCGAGCGGCTGGTGGGTGTGGCCGAGGGCAACCCCTTGTTCGTCGAGGAGCTGACGTCATCGCTGATCGAGGGGCCGTTCGCCAAGGACGAGCTCCCCACCACCGTCCGCGCGGCCATCGCCGCCCGCATCGACGCGCTCCCACCGGATCCACGCGCCGCGCTCCTCGACGCCTCGGTGATCGGCAAGACGTTCTGGCGTGGAGCGCTCGAGACGCTCGGGTCGTTGACGGCCGTCGACGCCGCGCTCGACGCCCTGGAGTCGCGCGACTTCGTCCGCCGGGAACCCACCAGCCAGGTCGCGGGCGACGCCGAGTTCACGTTCAAGCACATCCTCATCCGGGACGTCGCGTACGGCACCCTTCCGCGCGCCACGCGCCGCAAGCGTCACGCCGCGATCGCCCGGTACATCGAGGGGTCGGCCAAGGAGCACGTCCCCGACCTCGCGTGGCTGCTCGCCCACCACTGGAGCGAGGCGGGCGAGCCCCGCCGGGCCATCGAGTATCTCCTGGTCGCAGCCGACCGGGCCCGGCAGGCATGGGCGCTGGACGAGGTCGTCGAGCTCTACGAGCGGGCGCTCGAGCTGGCCGGGGACGAGGACACCCGGACGCGTATCCACTTCCTTCGGGGCCTCGCCCGCGTCCGGCTCGAGGACTTCCAGGCAGCCGACGCCGAGCTTGCGGACCTCATCCCGAAGCTCGAGGGGCGCGAGCAGCTCGAGGCCATCCTGGCCCGCAGCACTGCGTGCTCCTGGACCGAGCAGGCCGACGAGACGATGGCGCTCGCTCGCCAGGCCGTCGACCTGGCCGAACGGCTGGAGGCCCACGACCTGGTCGCTCCCGCCCTGGCCCGGCTCAGTGATGCCCACGGCATGCGGGGCGAGGAAGGAAGCCTGGAGCGCGCCATCGAGTTCGGCCACCGTGCGCTCGAGCTCTGGCCGCCCGACACGCGTCCGACGGACCTCGCCGAGCACGCGAACCTCCTGGGGGACGTCCACTACTGGCTGGGCCAGTACGAACAGGCCGCCCGGATGTGCCGGATGGCCCGCGGGATGAGCGAGGACCCGCGAGGTGCCGAGCACCTGCTGCGCGGCGCCGGTTTCGAGGCCATGTCCCTCGCCGCGATGGGCCGCTACGAGGAGGCGTTCGCCCTGTTCGACGAGACGGTCGCGCGCGGGAGGGAGATGGGCCGCCCGGTGCGGGTGATCCTCAACTACTCGACGATGGCCCTCCGCGACCTGTTCGACCTCGAGGAGGCGCGGCGGCGGACCGAGGAGTCGCTCGAGCAGTCGGGATGGAAGGGGTTCAGCATGCCCCGCGTCAACGCCCTCGCCGACGCCATTCAAACGGACATCCTGCTGGGCGATTTCGGACGGGCCCTCGAGGCGTGGCCGGGTGCGTTCGAGGAGGCCATGAACGCGAAGGCGTGGTCGCGGTGGCTTGTCTCGGGACGCCTGCTGGCCGCTCGGGCCGAGCTTGCCCTCCGAGCCGAGGGGCCGGACGCCGCGGCGGAGTGGGCGACGAAGGCGATCGAAGCGGCCCGGCCGGTCAAGCGGCTGAAGTACGAGGGGTTCGGGCGGATTGTGTTGGGCCGCGCCCTGCTCCAGAACGGACGGCCGGACGACGCGTTCGAGCAGCTTCGGCTCGCCGTCGACGTGGCCGACCGCCTGGGCGGCCCACCCGGCCGGTGGCAATCGCGGGCGGCGCTGTCCGAGGCCCTCTATGCGACGGGGGACGACGACCGGGCCGAGGAAGCGTTCCGCGACGCATCGGCCATCGTTCGCGAGGTGGCCGCGGGCCTCTCACCGGAACGTGCCCAACGGTTCCTGGCCGCGGAACCGGTCAGCCAGCTCCTGGCGCGAGCCGGGAGCTGAACCGCACGGTGGCGAGCAGACGATGGGATCGACAGGGAGGTTGACGATGATCGGCGCAACGATGGTCGTGCCAACGGTACCGGTCACGGACCTCGAGCGGGCCAAAGCCTTCTATGGCGGGACGCTTGGCTTGACCTTCCTCTGGGAGAACCCCGCCTCGGTCCGCTTCCGCTGCGGAGACCGCAGCGAACTCTCGACCTTCAAGCGCCCCCCGATCGTCACGGAACACACACTTGCCCATTTCGAGGTGACGGACATCGAGGCCACGGTCAGCGACCTCGAGGCCAAGGGCGTCGAGTTCATCGACTACGCTGAAGGGCCGCTCATGACGACGGGCCACATCGCCCAACTCGGCCCTGCGCGTAGCGCGTGGTTCCGCGACCCGGACGGGAACACCCTCGGACTCCGGCAGGGTTAGACCTGCGTCACCAGTTCGAAGGTTCCGAGCATCGATCGCAGGAGCATGAGGTCGTCGATCGCGTAGTAGCCAACCTTCAAGATGATCCCAATGTCGCCCATAGGACCGTGAACCCATGCGACGTCCAACGAACTATTCGACTGGCTCGCATACCCGACGTCTGTGTCTGTGACGCCGACCACAGAACCCGACATGACCGGCCGCTGATTCGCTGCTGCGCGCGCAAAACGCGCCGGGCAAGGATCAGCTACTGGCCTGGAACTCCAGGCCAGTTATCACGATCACTTTCTGGGTCGCGGGCACTCGCACGTCCACCGCGACAGTGTCATCAAGGTAGTCGCGGATGAGCGCGGGGCGCTCCCCGAGATAGGCATCCTGGGGCAGCATCCCCGCAGGGGGAAGTCCCAGGGCCTCGACGGTCGCGACATCGCCGACCAGAGCCGGGATGCGCCCTATGCCTCACCGCAGCAGCCCGAAGGCCCGATGGTATCCATCGACCAGGATGAACCGACCCTGGAAGTTGGCCACGCGGACGAACGACGGGAGGAGCGCGACATGAAATCCGAGGCCCGTCTGGCCGTTCACCTGCCCGGACCACGCCCCCGTGATCCGGAGGTTGGGGTTGGCGGACGTCAACACCCACGCCTTCTGCGTTGGATCAAAGCCCCCCGGCAGGTCCGTCGGCGTCGCAATCGGAACAGTGATGGCGGCGATCGAGGCGGGATCGGACGCGGAGGCCGGAGCAGTGCGTTCCTCGGCGTGGTCGACGTGAACGATGGGCTGGGCGGCGCGGACGCGGGAGATATCAACGAGGGCCAGCCGCCACCCCTGATTGAACAGTTCGGCAGCAGGTGGGTAGTTCCGCAGCTGCTCCAGGTGATCGCCGAGCTCGGGCGAGGCGTCCTCGACAACCCCTGCCTGATCCACACCCGGCGAGCGTCCGCCGACGGCAGCCCGAGCAGCATCGACCTGTGCTTCCTGCTCCGGGGTGGCGGCTACGTCGGCGCGGCGCGAGTTCATGAACAGCAGCGCCTCCGCCCGGTCCAGCCATCCGATGAGAGCACGCGCTGGGCGCTCCACGCGAGCCTGCGCAGCCTGGTTGTCCGCCATGGTCTTCATGCTAACCGGGCCCTCTGACATCCTCCGCCCAAAGGGGCACGCCTCCGGGTTAGTAGTCGCTCGCGAACATCACGGTCCAGCCGTCCAGCTCGTTGCGGACCAACCAGATCTCGTCGGCCTGTCCGCCACCCGGGAGGTGATAGATCACCTCGCGCGCCTCACCCGGGGAAGCGGTGCCACGTGCGCGGACGAGCTTGGTCCACAGCAAGTGGCGCAGCTCCTCGTCGCGTGATCCGAACTTGCCCTGTCCGTGGCACACGTAACAGCCTCGGTAGGTCTCGGTGAGTTGCGCGCATGCAAAGCAAGGGATCGGCTGTATGGTGGCGGGCATCAGAGCGTCGTACAGCCGACGGGTCATGCGCTGGACCCAACGCAGATGAAACCTGATCTGCAACGGGCTGATGTCGACGAGGACGCCGGGGGGACGGCCTGGTCGTCACGGTAGACGGAGATCACGTCGTCCAGAGAGAAACAATCGGACATAGCTGGGCCCCTGTGGACACGGTGTGGAAGAGCGTTCGCGGGGGCCGGTCGGGCTCAATGGCCGCGCCCCTGACCAGGGAGTTCTCCAGTGGAGGTGAGCGGATTCGAACCGCCGACCTCTGCCGTGCGAAGGCAGCGCTCTACCGGTCTGAGCTACACCCCCTGGTCGGGCTAGCGTAGCAGAGGGTCCCGGGGCTCCTTCGCCGCGCGTAGCATGAGGCAATGGACGCCTTGCGACCTCCGTCTGGGACGGCCTAGCCGTGCCCACGGACGTCGACAAAGCCGAGGTCGTCCGGGCCATCGGGGCGGAGCGGGATCGAACGCTCGCGCTGCTGCGTTCCCTGGAGCTCGCCCAGTGGGACCTGGACACGGACCTTCCGGGATGGCGGGTCCGGGAGGTCGTCGCACACCTGATCACCACGGACAGGGCCGCCGTCAACGGCACCCTCGCGCTCCAGGTCATGCGATCCACCGACAAGCTGGAGCGGTGGAACGACCGGCAGGTGGTGAAATGGGCAGACCGTCCGCCGACCGAGCTCCTGCTGGCCCTGGAGCGATGGGGACGCCGGTTCCGCCGGCTGGCCCGCACGGTCCCCGGCGCCGTGTACCGCATGCCCATGCGAACCATGTACGGGCGGGGGCGGGCCGGGCTGCTGCTGTGGGCCCGGCCGTTCGACGAGTGGGTGCACCGGCAGGACATCCGGCGGGCCCTGGCCATGCCGGAGGAGGAAGCGGACCTCGCCCCCATCGCCGGGTTCGTGCTTGCGACGATCCCGTCGGCGACGCTTCCGGAGGTCGATTGCCGAGGGACCGTGGCGGTGGAGCTGGAAGGGGTCCCGCTTCGACCATGGGTGTTCGACCTCGGCGCCCGGAGCGTGCTGGACGAGCCGGCCGAGCAGGCGGGAAGCCGCGTCAGCGTGAACGGAACCCGGTTCGTGGTGACGGCCGCCGGGCGGGGGACGTTCGCCGACCTCGAGGCCGAAGGGGCGCTCCGCGTCGAGGGCGACCGGGCGGCGGCGGACGCGCTGCTGGCAAAGCTCCGGATCGTGTAGCGGGTCCCCGGGCCGGCGGGATCAGGCCCGCGCGCCGGGGTCCCCGCCGCCGAACTGGCGGGCGTGGCGTTCCAGGGCGTCGCGGAGGTCCCGCTGCACGATGGACATGGACAGGTCGCCCCGGGTCTTCTCCATGATGCTGCGGGCCACGTCCGTGCTCCGGCGGAGGTTGCCGGTGATGGCGTCCGGATAGTCCATCGAAACGAGCACCGAGTAGATGTCCTCCATCGACCGGAGCATGGCCTCGCTCCTGGCCACCTCGCCCTTGCGGAGCAGGTCCAAGATGTGGCGGCGGGCCTCACCGACCGCCTCGGCCATCCCGTTCAGGTAGGGGGCGAGTTGGACCCCGAGCTCGTCCGGGGTGGGGAACTCGCCGTCGTCGATGACGGCCTCCGTGATGCGGGCCTCCACGTACTCCTTCTGGGCGTCCTGGAGGAACCCGGCGAAGGCCACGTCGGGATGGTCCCGGACTGCCCCCACCCCGTCCTCGATGGCGGCCCGGGCCTCGTCCATCAGCCGGTGGGCGGTCTCGCGGTCCAGGCGATGGATGGCGCGGATGGCGTTCGCCGAGGACCGGATGGCCCGGCGGGCCGCCACCAGGGCCCGCTCCCTGGCCGCCGACTTGGCGTCGAAGCGTTCCTGGAACTGCCGGGCCAGCGGGTCGAGGTTCACTGCGGCGGATTGTTCCAGCTTGGGAGCGCGAGGGCTACGGCGCTACGCGTCGGCGGTCTGGAGCTCGCCGGAGCGGTACACCACCACGTGCACCAGGTCGTCCTCAGCCAGCTTGCCGTAGTCGCCGTGGGGAACCGGCCCCGTCCAGCTGCGCTCTCGCGTCCTCGCCGGGACGGGTTCGAGCACGGGCTCCCGACCGGACGATTCCGCCCCGGCCGATTCGCCCGCAGACGCTTCCCTGGCCACCGGACCGCGCGCTTCCTCCTGCTTGGCCTGCACCAGGACCCACACGTACGCCGCCAGCAGCGCCGCGATGAGCGCCGTGGCGATCCACATCCCCCGCAGGGGCGGGAACAGCCCCATCAGGAAGGTCAGGCCGAGGGCTTCCAGGAGCACGATGAAGAAGCGGCGGCGGCGGGCGATGGTCCGGCACCGGGCTCGCTCCTCGCCCCCCATGAAATGGACGTCCTTGCGGGGGGCGACGATCCACCGCCCGCCTGATCGCTCCGTGTCTGCCAGCCGGCCCATGTCCCTGTTGAACTCCTCGATCGCGAACGTCGACGTACGGCCTCGCTTCTGGGGGAAAAGGAATGCGGCCCAGACTATGCCCAACCCGATGAGCAAAAGCCAACCCATCTGACCAGCCCCCTCCCGACCGTTCCCGGTTCGGCCACAAGATGTGGGCTGGAATGGCACGCTAACACAACATGTGGGGATTGGAAATATCATCCGTGTAATTTTTTCGGGGAAGGCGCCAAATGGCCCGCTCGGTCGTTGCACCCGCTCCGAACGGCCTACGGAGATCTCAGGTGGCCCGGTACTCGCCGCTCTTCCCGCCCCGCTTCGACAGCAGCCGGAGGCCCGAGATGACGGCCCCCCGGTCGTACGCCTTGGCCGTGTCGTACAGCGAGAGCGCGGCGATGGCGCTTGCGGTGAGGGCCTCCATCTCCACCCCGGTGCGGTCTCGCGCCCGGACCGTGGCCTGGACCCGGATCCGCCCGTCCTGGAGCGCCGGCTCCACCACCACCTCCGCTCCCGTGACCGCGATGGGGTGGCAGAACGGCAGGAGGTCGGGGGTCCGCTTCACGGCCATGATCCCGGCGATGCGGGCCGCCTCCAGGGGATCGCCCTTCGGGGTCCCGGCCACCAGCTGCGCCACCGCCTCCCGGGTCATGGTGATCGTGCACTCGGCCACGGCCTCGCGCTCAGTGACCTCCTTGGCTCCCACCTCGACGATGCGGGCCACGTCCTCCGACGGGGACGACGCCGTCGCCACGCTCACTCCTCCAGCGAGCGGAACAGCATGACCCGGTACCGCTCGCCCGCGTGCGCCGTCTCCACGCCCGGGGGGATCATGGCCAGCCCGTTCGCCCTGGCCACGGTGGAGATCAGGTTGGAGTGGGCCGATCCGGTGGGCTCGGCGACCCATCCGTCCGGGCCCCGACGGACCCGGACCCGGGCGAACTGGAGCTTCTCCTTGGGCCCGGAGACCTCCCCCGCCAGCGTGGCCGTGACCTCCGGCCGGAACAGGTCCTGGCGGCCCATCATCTTGAGGATGGCCGGGCGGATCAACACCTCGAAGGACACGAACACCGAGACGGGGTTCCCGGGAAGCCCGAAGTAGGGCTTGCCCTCGATGACCCCGAAGGCCTGGGGCATCCCCGGCTGCATGGCGGTCCGGAAGAAGTCGACCTCGCCGCGGCGGAAGAACGCCCGCTTCACCACGTCGCGCTCCCCCACCGACACGCCCCCCGAGGAGATGAACGCGTCGGCCCGGACCACGTAGCCGAGCATGGTCTCCTTGAGCTGGTCGACGTCGTCGCGGACGATCCCGGCGAGGTACGGGACCGCGCCGGCCTCTTTCAGCGCGCCCAGGATGGTGAACGAGTTGGCGTCGCGGACCTGGCCGAACCCGGCGGGCTGCCACGGCTCGACCAGCTCGTCGCCGGTGGAGATGACCACGATGCGCGGGCGGGGGTGGGCCGGTGCGTGGGCGTGCCCGGAGGCGGCCAGCAGCCCAAGCTCGGCCGCCGACAGCCGCCGTCCCTTGGGAACGAGGAGCTGCCCCGCCCGGACGTCCTCGCCGGCCGGCCGGATGTGCCTCCCTTCCGCGGACTCCCGGAGGACCCGGACCACGTCGCCCGCAGCCAGGGTGTCCTCGATCGGCACCACGCAGTCCGCGCCGGCGGGGATGGGGGCGCCGGTGTCGATCCGGATGGCTTCGCCCCTTCCGACGGTGCCCTCCGGGCGATGCCCGATCCGGGCCCGGCCGGCCACCCGGAGCTCGACCGGTGCGTCCGGCAAGGCCCCGGCCACGTCGGCCGAGCGCACGGCGAAGCCGTCCATGGCCGAGGAGGAGAACTCGGGGAGGTTGACGTCCGCCACCACGTCCTCGGCCAGCACGCAGCCAAACGCCTCCTGGAGCGGAAGCTCGATGGGGGCGAGTGGCTGGATGCGCGACAGGATGCGTTCGCGGGCCTCCTCCACCGAGACGAGGCCGTCATGGGACGTGTGGGCGTGCACCTGTTGCTGCGGCATTGCCGGCCAGTCTACCCAGTCCGCTTCAGGCGGCCCGCGGCCGGCTCCGAGCGAGCGGTTCGGCGCCCACGGGTGGGCGCCGGCGCCGCCTCAGCAGGAATGCTTGCTGCCCGAGCCCTTGCCCTGGATGCAGGTGTCGTCGCCCGGCCCCCCGAACATGGTGTCGTTGCCGGGGCCGCCCTTCAGGAAGTCGTTGCCGTTGCCGCCCTTCAGCGTGTCGAAGCCCCGCTTCCCGAGCAGCGTGTCGTTGCCGTTCCCTCCCAGGATGGTGTCGTTGCCGCCCCTCCCGTTGATGAAGTCGTTGCCCCCGAGACCGCAGATGAGGTCGTTCCCCGGAGTCCCGACCAGGTGGTCGTTCCCGGAGGTGCCGGTGATCGGGCAGGCCTTCACGGAGGTCAGTGTCGACGCCTGGTTGTTGCCCGTGTTGGTCTCGGTCGTGGACGAGGCCACCGAGACCGTGTTGCGCACCACCGCGCCGTTCTTGGTGGAGGAGGTCACGTTCACCACCAGGAAGAACGAGTCGACCTCGGAGGGGGCCAAGAAGTTCTTCGAGCAGGTCACGGTGCCCCTCGTCCCCACGGACGGCCGGTTGCACGACCACCCGGAGGGAGCCGAGAGCGAACGGAAGGTGGTGTGGACGGGAAGGACGTCGGTCAGGGTCACGTTGGCCGCGCTGCTGGGCCCGAAGTCGGTGACCTTGATCTCATAGGTCAGCTGGGAGCCTCGGACGACCGGATCGGGGAACGCGTCCTTGGTCACCGAGACGTCGGTGGTGGCGACGACCAGAGTCGTCTGAGTGGCGCTGTTGTTGGTGGTGACCGGATCCGGCGACGGAGCCGCCGGAGTTCCCGCCGTCACCTTGACCGTGTTGCTGATGGTGCTCCCGGCGAGGACGGAGGGGTCCACCTTCACCACCAGCGTGAAGACGACCGACACCCCGCTGGCCAGGCTGGGGTTGGTCGCGGTCACGGTGCCGGCCGCGCCCACCGGCGGGGCAGAGCAGGTCCAGGTGGCGGGACAGGTCACCGAGACGAACTTCGTGCCCGTGGGAAGGGTGTCCGTCACCGAGACGGCGGTGGCCGTCTTCGGGCCGTTGTTCTTCACCGTGATGGTGTAGGTGAGGACGTTCCCGGCAGTCACCGGATCGGGCGCGTCGGTCTTCGTGATGGAGAGGTCCGCGCAGGCGGTGATGTCCGTCGTCGTCGCGTTGAGGTCGTTGGCGGAGTTCGGGTCGATGTTGGTCGTGGTCACCTTGGCCGTGTTGGTGATGGTGCACTTGGTGGGCGTCAGGCTCACCTTGACCACCAGCGTGAACGTCGCCGAGGCGCCATTGGGCACGCTGGGGTTGGTCGCGGTGACCGTGCCGGTCCCGCCCACGGCCGGCGTGGCGCAGGTCCATCCGGCGGGACAGGTCAGGGACACAAAGGTCGTGTCGGGCGGGAGCGTGTCGGTCAGCGAGACCCCGGTCGCCGCGTTGGGCCCGTTGTTCTTGACCGTGATCGTGTAGGTCAGGTTCGCCCCGGCCGTGACCGGGTCCGGCGTGTCCGTCTTCGTCACGGAAACGTCGGCGCAGCTCCCCAGGGTGGGGGTCGCGCTGTCCGAGTTGTTGGTGTTGTCCGGATCAGACGTGGTCGAGTCGACCGAAGCGGTGTTCTTGAGGGAACAGGTGGTGGGGGTGGAGATCACGTGGACGACCAGCGTGATGGTGTCGGTGTCCCCGTTGGCCATGTCGGCGTTGCGGGTGCAGCTGACCGTTCCCGTCCCTCCCACACCGGGGTGGGTACAGGTCCACCCGGCGGCCGTCACCGACACGAAGGTCGTGCTGGGGGGAAGTGGGTCCGTGAGGGTGGGTGCGGTGGCCGTGTCCGGACCGAGGTTCTTCACCGTGATGGTGTAGGAGATGTCGGTGCCGGCGGTGGCCGTGGCCGGGCCACTCTTGGTCACCTTGAGGTCGGCCGACGGGGGCGCGGCCAGCGATACGCCGCCCTGCAACAGGATCGCGGCCATGCCCACGAGGACCACGACGAACCGCTGGACCGGGCGCTGGAGCTTCATGTGCCATCCCCCCCGTATGCCGAAGCCGATATGGGGGCGTGGGAGGCTGGGGAGCACCGGGGTCGGTCAGGCGGATCCCGTTCGCTTCCTCCTACGACCGTGTCGGCATCATCCGTTAGATACCCGACATAAGTCAAGAAAGAACGCAGGTGGCGGGCCGGTTCCGGTTGGGACCGACCCGCCACGCGCTTCCTTCCTACCGCGGCCGGCTCAGCACGAGTGCAGGCTGCCGGAGCCACTCCCCTGGAGGCACGTGTCGTCCCCGGGGCCGCCGAACAACGTGTCGTTGCCCGGGCCACCCTTCAGGAGGTCGTTCCCGCCGCCGCCTCGAAGGACGTCGTCGTTGATTCCGCCGATCAAGGTGTCGTTGTCTGCCAGGCCCAGCAGCGTGTCGTTGCCCGGCCCGCCCTTCAGGAAGTCCTGGCCGCGCCCTCCGACGATCCTGTCGTCGCCGCCCTTGCCGCGAAGGGTGTCGTCCCCACCGGTTCCCCGCAGGATGTTCGCCACGGCGTTCCCGGTCAGGACGTCGTTCGCGTTCCCTCCGGTGACGTTCTCGACGTCGGGCTCGACGTTGTCGCCCTCGCCCGACTCGCCGTCGTTCGCGAGCCCGTCGAGGGTCACGCTCACTGCGTTCACACGGCTGGCGTACGTCGCGGTGTCGATCCCGTCCCCGCCGTGCAGGACGTCGGCCCCGAGCCCTCCGTCCAACGTGTCGTTGCCAAGGCCCCCCGTGAGCACGTTCGGGCCGTTGTCGCCGGTGAGGATGTCCCCGAACGCCGAGCCGATCAGGTTCTCCACGGTGACCAGTGTGTCCACGCCGGAGCCAACGGTGTTCTGGGGCGTGGTGATGGCCAGGTTGACCTTCACGCCCGGGCTTGGAGCGGCCGAGTAGTCCACCGTGTCGTTCCCGGGACCGCCGGTGAGCGCGTTGCCGTTGACGTTGCCGGCAAGCGTGTCGTTCCCCGACCCCGCGATCACGTTCTCGACCGTGTTGCCGGTTCCCCCGACGTTGTCGCCCTCCGTCCCCTCGCCATCGTTGGGCTGGCCGTCCAGCGTGATGGTCAGGTTCGCCGTCCGGTTGGAGTAGTTGGCGGTGTCCGTGCCCGCGTCACCGTTCAGCACGTCCTTCCCGTTGGCTGCGGTTCCCTCCAGGAAGGTGTCGTCACCGTCCCCGCCGCTCTCGGTGTCGTCACCCAGTCCACCTGTGATCACATTCGGGCCCGTATCGCCGGTCAGGATGTCGTTGAACGCCGATCCGATCAGATTCTCCATGCCAGCCAGCGTGTCGCCCGCGGCGTCACCGCCTGCGTTGCCGGTGGTCGCGTTCACCGTGACCGTGACCGCAGCAGGCGAGGCGGAGTAGTCGGCGGTGTCGGTCCCGTTACCGCCGGTGAGAGCGTCTGCCCCTGCTAGCCCGGCCAGCACGTCGTTGCCGTCGCCGCCAGTGAGGGCATTCGGGCCGCTGTCGCCCGTGAGGATGTCGGCGAAGGCCGACCCAGTGAGGTTCTCGATCCCCGCCAAGGAGTCACCCGCAGCGTCTCCACCAGTGTTGCCCGAGGCAGCATTCACCGTGACCGTCACTCCGGCAGGCGAGCCAGAGTAATCCGCGGTGTCTGTACCGCCGCCTCCGGTGAGGGTGTCACCCCCGGCGCCGCCGATCAGCGTGTCGTTCCCAGGACCGCCCGCGATGATGTCAATCCCGGAGCCGCCGGTCAGTGTGTCGTCGAGGTCGCTGCCCGTGATGGTGTCAGCGCCGGCTGCGCCGTCGACGGTGATATGGCCGTTGAGGCCGGCATTCGTGAAGGCGGCGGCCGTTACCCCGCTCAGATCGAGCGTCTGGTCACCTCCGTCACCCGTGACGTGAATCGCCGTAACGGCGGTACAGTCGGGATCCCCCGGCGCGTTGAGTCCGTTGACCTGGACCTTGCCCCCACCCGAGCAAGTGACGGCAACGTTTTCGCCTGCCGATGTCGTCACAGTGAGCACCCCACCGGAAAAGGTCACCGTGACTGACGCGCTTGCTGGGCCGGCCAGCAAGACGACGAACATGGCCGTTGCCAACAGCAGCGCCGAGGCAAGCACCGTCGGGCGATTGCGGAAGGTACGGAGTGTAACTGTCGAATCCATATCGACCCCCAATCCAAGCGGGCTTTCCGGATATGGCGAACTTTCCCCGAGCATTGCACAGGCAATCAGACCTGTCGAACGCGCTCCGCGTTCCCGGCCACGCCCGGTTGCCGCGAGACGGCCACGCACGAACGCCGAATGGATCGCTTGCAGGCGGTGCCGCGGGGGCGGTGGGGGGACCGCGGAGGAACGCGGTGCGGAGCCTCAGGGACCGCCCAGCGTCCCCCGCTCGCGTTCCGGGAGCGGTGGGCCCCGGGCCCTCGCGGCAGCCGCCGACACCGCCGGGACGTGATGGTTTGGCAGTTGCTTGTCGAGCGGAGGCGGAGTCGAGGCGAGCGAGCGTTAGCGAGGGAGACCGAGCGCAGCCGGAGCGAGTTCGCGAGCGAAGCGAGCTAAACGGCTACTTGACCGTCCAGGTGTCCCCGGAGTGCAACAGCCGGGTCAGGTCGCCGGCCCCGAGCTTGGCCGTGGCCTGCTCGATCTGGGCGTCCATGGCCTCGCCGTACACCGGCCGGGCGGTGTCCCGGAACACCCCGATGCAGGTGGGCTGGGTGGGCCGGCGTGACAGGTGGGCCAGCTGGAAGGCCAGGGTGGGGTCCTCGCGGTGGGCGTCGTGGACGACGATGCGCTCGGACGGGGTCGACTCGGCCTCCCCGATCTCCAGGCGGCCGTTCTCCCCGATCGCCACGCAGCGGCGGCCGTCGTCGAACACCACCGGCTGGCCGTCCTCCAGGCGGATCTGGTTGTGCTGGGCGCCGTGCTGCTTGTCCCGCACGGCGTCGAACGCCCCGTCGTTGAACACGTTGCAGTTCTGGTAGATCTCGACGAACGCGGCTCCCTGGTGCTGCGAGGCCGCCCGCAGCACCGAGGTGAGGTGCTGCCGGTCGTTGTCGATGGTCCGGGCCACGAAGGTGGCCTCCGCCCCCAGGGCCAGCGCCACCGGGTTGAACGGGTGGTCCAGCGACCCGAAGGGCGTGGACTTGGTGACCTTCCCCTCCTCGCTGGTCGGCGAGTACTGCCCCTTGGTCAGCCCGTAGATCTGGTTGTTGAACAGCAGGATCTTGAGGTTCACGTTCCGCCGGAGGGCGTGGATCAGGTGGTTGCCCCCGATGGACAGGCCGTCGCCGTCGCCGGTGATGACCCAGATCGACAGGTCCGGCCGGGAGGTGGCCAGGCCCGTGGCGATGGCGGGGGCCCGGCCGTGGATCCCGTGGACCCCGTACGTGTCCATGTAGTACACGAACCGCCCGGAGCATCCGATCCCGGACACGAACACCGTCCTGTGCGGCGGGACCCCCAGCTCCGGCATGAACGACTGCACCGCGGCGAGGATGGCGTAGTCCCCGCACCCGGGACACCACCGGACCTCCTGGTCGCTGGTGAAGTCCCTCTTCGAGAACGCCAGCGGACCCGTGACGGCCTGGCCGTTGCCGTGACCGTTCGCCTGGCCGTTGCCGCCGTCGCTCACTGGATCCTCCGCAGGATCTCGTTCTCCAGCTCTTCGGGCACGATGGGGAGTCCTTGGACCTTGTTGAACCCATCCGCCGGGACCATGAACTCCGCCCGCACGATCCGCACCAGCTGGCCCGTGTTCATCTCCGGCACCAGGACCTTCCCGTACGAACGGAGCACGTCCCCGGTGTTCCTGGGAAGGGGGTTGAGGTGGCGCAGGTGCGCCGAGGCCACCTTTTGGCCCCGCGCCCGGACCCGCCGCACGGCCGCCCGGATGGCCCCGTATGTGGAGCCCCATCCCAGCACCAGCAGCTCGGCTCCCTCCTCGTGGTCCACCTCCAGCGGCGGGATGTCGCCGGCGATCCCGGCGATCTTGGCCGCCCGCACCTCCGTCATCCGCTCGTGGTTGAGGGGGTCGTAGGAGATGTTGCCGGTGACGTCCTCCTTCTCCAGGCCGCCGATGCGGTGCTCCAGGCCCGGCGTCCCCGGGACCGCCCACGGGCGGGCCAGCTTCTCGTCCCGCAGGTACGGCATGAACTCGCCGTCCTGGTTCGGCTCGGTGGTGAAGTTGGGGTCGATCTCCGGGATGGCGTCGATGTCGGGGAGCAGCCACGGCTCGGAGGAGTTCCCCAGGAAGGTGTCCGACAGCACGATCACCGGCGTGCGGTAGGTGATGGCCAGGCGGGCCGCCTCGATCGCGGTGTCGAAGCAGTCCGAGGGAGTGGCCGCGGCCACGATCGGCAGCGGCGACTCGCCGTGGCGCCCGTACATCGCCGCCAGCAGGTCCGACGCCTCGGTCTTGGTGGGCATCCCGGTGGAGGGCCCGGCCCGCTGGACGTCCACCACGATCATGGGCAGCTCCAGGGTCACCGCCAGCCCCATCATCTCCGACTTCAGGTCCAGGCCGGGGCCGCTGGTCCCGGTGACGCCGAGCGCTCCCCCGAACGCGGCGCCCACCGCGGCCCCCGCCGCGGCGATCTCGTCCTCCGCCTGGAGGGTGCGCACGCCGAAGTTCTTGCGCCGGGACAGCTCGTGCAGGAGCTCCGAGGCCGGCGTGATCGGGTAGCTCGCGTAGAACAGGGGCAGCCCGCTCTTCACGCTGGCCGCGATGAGCCCCCACGCCAGCGCGCTCGCCCCGGAGACGTTGCGGTACACGCCCGGCCTGGCCGGGAACGGCTTGACCTCGTAGCTGTGGGCGAAGACCTCGGTGGTCTCGCCGAAGTTGTAGCCGGCCTTGAACGCGGCCATGTTGGCGTCGCGGATCTCCTGCTTGGAGGCGAACTTCTCCTCGATCCACTTGATCGTCACGTCGGTGGGACGGCCGAACATCCACGAGATCAGCCCGAGGGCGAAGAAGTTCTTGGACCGCTCGGCGTCCTTCTTGGTGATCTCGAGGCCCTCGGTGGCGCGCACGGTGATGGAGGTCATGGGGACGCGGAACAGCTGGTAGCTGTCCAGGGTGCCGTCCTCCAGGGGATTGGCCGCGTACCCGGCCTTCTCCAGGTTCCGCTCCACGAAGGCGTCCTCGTTGACGATCAGCGTGCCGCCCTTCTCCAGGCTCCCCGCGTTCACCTTGAGGGCGGCGGGGTTCATGGCCACCAGCACGTTCGGGCGGTCGCCCGGCGTGAGGATGTCGGTGGACGAGAAGTGGATCTGGAAGGCGGACACGCCGGCCAGCGTGCCGGCGGGAGCCCGGATCTCGGCCGGGAAGTCGGGCAGGGTGGCCAGGTCGTTGCCCACCATGGCGGTGGCGGTGGTGAAGCGGTCGCCGGTGAGCTGCATCCCGTCGCCGGAGTCACCGGCGAAGCGGACGACGACGCGCTCGCGTTCCTCGACTGCCTTGGGCGCCATGGCTCCTTCTCGTTCAGCGGGCCAAGCCCCCCGGTCGGCGGGCAGAGCCCCCATCTGCAACGATGGTATCGCTTCCGGAGGCCGGCCCACGCCGCCGCCTCCGGATCCGGCGAACGCGCACCGTGAGCGACACGGGAGGAGCTCCATGAAGATGCACAGGCTCGGCTCGCAGGGACCGGAGATCTCGGTGATCGGCTTCGGGGCCTGGGAGGCCGGCGGCGACATGTGGGGGCCGAATCCGCCGGAGGACGAGGTCATCGCCGCCATCCGCACCGGCCTCGACGCCGGCATGAGCTGGATCGACACGGCCGAGGTGTACGGGCGGGGCAAGTCCGAGGAGCTGGTCGGCCGGGCCCTGGTGGGACGGCGCGACGACGTCTTCGTAGCCACCAAGGTCGGCCCCGAGCCGAGCGGGAGCGGATTCCGGGCCGAGGAGGTCCGGGAGGGCTGCCTGGCCAGCCTGAAGCGCCTGGGGACCGATTGGATCGACCTGTACCAGCTGCACTGGCCGGACGGCACCGGCGTCCCGCTGGAGGAGACCTGGGCCGGGATGGCCGCCCTGGTGGAGGAGGGCCTGGTCAAGTTCATCGGGGTGTCGAACTACGGCCGCGAGGACATCGAGCGGTTCATGTCCGTCCGCCACGTGGACTCGCTCCAGCCGCACTTCTCCCTGCTGCACCTGGACAACCGGGAGCTCATCCGGTGGTGCGGCGATCGCGGGATCGGCGTGGTCGCATACGGGCCGCTCGCCTTCGGCCTGCTGACCGGCGCCATCACCACGGAGACCACGTTCGATCCCCGGGACTGGCGGAGCGGCAACGGGTCCAGCGACCTGTACGACCGCCTGTTCGCGCCGGGCAGGATCGAGCGGAGCCTGGCCGTGGTGGACGGCCTCCGGCCCATCGCGGAGCGGCTCGGCGCGACCGTGGCGCAGGTCGCGCTGGCTTGGGTGTGGCACCAGCCTGGGGTCACGGCCGCCATCGCGGGGAGCCGGGACCGGCGCCACGCGCAGGACAACGCGAAGGCGGGAGACCTCGAACTGGACAGCGCCACGTTCGCGGAGATCGAGGCCCTCATCTCCCTCGGGCCGGACTTCGCATAGCGCCGTGGAGCCGCCGGCAGCCCCCGTGGACGCCGCCGGCCTGGAGCGGGCCCTGGCGCCCTTCGGCCACAGCCGAATGCTCCCGGCCGAGGCGTACACGTCCGCCGAGGTCCTCCGGTGGGAGGAGCGGGCGTTCTTCGAGGGCTCGTGGTTCTGCGCCGGCCGGGCCTCCGACGTGGCCGAGCCGGGCGCGCAGCGCGCGGTCCGGGTGGGCTCGGAGGGCGTCCTGCTGGTCCGGGACGGCGGCGGGACGCTCCGGGGGTTCTTCAACGTCTGCCGCCACCGCGGGCACGAGCTCCTGGAGGTGGGCGACGCTCGCCAGCACACCGTCATCCGGTGCCCCTACCACGCGTGGGTGTACGACCTGGACGGGACGCTCCGGGGGGCGGCCGGGTTCGAGGAGACGCCGGCCGAGGCCCTCGCACCGGTGGCCGTGGCCGAGTGGCTCGGCTGGGTGTTCGTGAACGCGTCGGCCGAAGTGACGCCGTTCGCCGAACACGCCGGGGGGCTCGACGCACTTCTGGCCCCATGGGAGCCAGAGCGGTTGATGGTGGCGGCCCGGGAGGAATACGAGGTCCGGGCCAACTGGAAGATCGTCGGGGAGAACTACCACGAGTGCTACCACTGCTCGAGCATCCACCCCGAGCTGTGCCGGGTCTCGCCGCCGGACAGCGGGGAGAACCTGGAGCCGGACGGGGCCTGGGTGGGCGGCTTCATGGAGCTCCTCGACCGCGCCGAGACCATGTCGATCTCTGGACGGAGCGACGGCGTCGTGCTGCCCGGCCTGGACGAGCGGCTGCGTCGCCAGGTCCTGTACGTGCACGTGTTCCCGAACCTGCTGGTCAGCCTGCACCCCGACTACGTCCTGACCCACCGGCTCCAGCCCACCGCCCCGGACCGGACCACCGTGCAGTGCGAGTGGCTGTTCCCGCCGGAGGCCGTGGGCAGGGACGGCTTCGACCCCGCCTACGCCGTGGAGTTCTGGGACGTCACCAACCGCGAGGACTGGCGGGCCTGCGAGTCGGTCCAGCGCGGCGTGTCCTCCCGGGCCTTTCGCCCCGGCCCGCTGTCGCCCCGCGAGGACGCCGTGTACCGCTTCATCACGCTGGTCGCCAAGGGTTACCGGGACGGGAAGGTGACGACGCCGTCACCGGTGGCCGCCCCGGCCGCTCCGGCCCTCGGGTCCTGAGCCTCTACAGCTCCGCGCGGACCTTCCGCGTCGCCTCGACGACCACCCGCAGCTTGGCCTTGGCCTCCTCGACCGTCCGGGTCTTCAGCCCGCAGTCCGGGTCCACGAACATCCGCTCGGGCGGGATGACCTCCAGGGACCGCCGGATGCCGGCCACCACCTCGTCCACCGACTCGATGCGGTGGGAGTGCGAGTCCACCACGCCCAGCCCGATCGACTTCGTGAACGGGTACTCCCGGAACGCCTCCAGCAGGTCGTAGTTCGAGTTCGCCAACTCCAGGTCCAGCTGGTCCACGGGGAGGTCCAGCATCTTCGGGTACGCGTTGTGGAAGTCGCCGTAGCAGATGTGCGTGATGGTGTGGACCTCGAGCCCCTCCGTGGCCACGCCCAGCGCCTTGATGGCCAGGTCCAGCTCGTCCATGCGCGTCGACACGGCCGGCTCGTCGATCTGGATGTACTTCGCCCCCGCGGCCTGGAGGTCCAGGGCCTCCTGGTGGATGACCTCGGCCAGCGCCATCACCAGGTCCTCGCGGGTGTCGTAGAACTCGTTGAACGACCAGTCGCAGATCGTGTACGGCCCGGTCAGCATGCCCTTCACCGGCCGGTCGGTCAGCGACTGGGCGAACCGCCACCAGTCCAGCGTGATGGGATGCTCGCGGACGATCTCGCCGGTGGCGACCGGCTTGCGGTAGTAGCGGTTCCCGTAGGAGCGAACCAGACCGCCCTGGGTGAACCCGGGCAGCTCCTCGGCGAAGAACGCCACCATGTCGCCCCGGTACTGCTCCCCGTCGACGATGACGTCCATGCCGATCTCGTCCTGGAACCTGATCCAGTCGGCGGTGGCCTCCCGCTCCAGGGCGGTCAGCTCCTCCCGGGAGATCCGCCCCCGGGCGAAGTCCGTACGCGCCGCCAGGATGTGGTCGGGCTTCGGGAGGCTCCCCACCTGCGTCGTCCAGAGCCCGTCGGTCATCTCAGCGTCTCCTTCACCTCGGCCAGTCTTCGAACCTTCCGAACCGCCGCGTCTCGGGGCAGGTACTCGAGCCCGCACGACGGCGCGATCCACAGCCGGTCAGGATCGACCGCCTCCGCCAGCCGGGCGATCTCCGCGGCCAGCCGCTCGGCCGGCTCCAGCTTCGTGTTCCTCGCGTCGACGACCCCGGCCTCCAGGACCCGGTCCCCGGGGAATTCGTGCACCGCCTCGGCGTTCGCCGGCCCCGACACGAAGTCCAGATGGAATCCGCCGAACGGCAGCTCGAAGAAGGCCGGTCCGTGCGCCGTGACGTCCCCGAAGTAGGTGGCCAGCACGGTGGTCGCCTCCACTCCTTCGACCAGCCGCTCCGCCACGTCTGCCAGCGCGGCCAGGTCGCCCGGAGGCTGTCCCGGCACCGCCGCCAGCGCCGGCTCGTCGAACTGCACCACGGTCGCGCCGGCCCCAGCCAGGTCCCTGGCCTCGGCGTTCAGCGCCGCCGCCAGGTCGCGCACCAGGGCCTGACGGTCGCCGTAGTGCTCGTCGTGCGACAGCGCGGCCAGCGTGTAGGGCCCGCACAGGACCGCCTTCACCGGCACCGGGCTGTGCTCCGCGGCGAAGCGGAACTCGTCCACCAGGATCGGCGCGGAGCGGCCGACGGGCCCCTTCACCACCGGCTGGCGGAAATACGTGTTGTTGTCGAAGTACCGCAGCAGGCCGGACACGGAGAAGCCCTCCAGCCCGTCGGCCAGCCGGGTCAGGGGGTCGTCCCACCGGACCTGCCCGTCCGTGGCCAGCTCGACCCCGGCGTCCGCCTGCTCCGCCAGGATCTCCGCCACCAGGGCGTCCTTGGCTGCGTCGACGTCCTCCGGGGAGGCCTCGCCCCGGTCGAGTGCCTGGAGCGTCTTTCGCAGCCGGAACTCCCCGCCCTCCCTGGGCGGGCGGGGGTAGGACCCCACCACCGTCACCGTGTATGCCATCCCTCTCCTTCCTCACAACGCAAAGAAGGGCCCGCTCACCGGGAGAGCGGACCCTCGGTCCAGCCGGACATTTCGTTGCCCGGGCCGACCCTCAGGCCGACGGGGCCACATCCCCGCTGATGCGGGAGGCACCTTGGGTGTCCGTCCCAGGTTGCCGTTCCCGGCGTCATGCCGGGACTCTCCCGATGCGAACCGAACGCTAGCAGCGCCCCGCGGGCGTCGTCAATGAGACGAAGGTCTCGGCTCGAACGTGGGGGCAACTAGTGGAACGAATGCCCGCAGGCGCAGGTTCCCTGGGCCATGGGGTTGTCGATGGTGAACCCGGCCGCCTCCAGGGTGTCCACGAAGTCGATCGTGGCCTTCGAGATGTAGGGGGCGCTCATGCGGTCCACCACCAGCCGGACCCCGAACTGCTCGTCGGTGACGTCCTGGTCCCCGAGCTGGTCGTCGATGTACATCGCATAGCGGAGGCCGGAGCACCCACCGGGCTGCACCGCGACGCGAAGCGCGATGTCGGAACGGCCCTCCTCCGCCAGGAGCTCCTTGACCTTGCCGGCGGCGGACTCGGTGAGCTGGATGAAGGCGGTCCTGGTCTGCGTGGAAACCGTCTGCTCGTTCACGGCGCATAGTATACCCGGAGGTGGCGATGTGATCCCCGTGGGGGATTCATTCCTCCCGGAAGTCGGCCGGGACGCCTCCAGAGGCCTCCAGGAGGGCCGTGGGCGTGATCGCGAACACGGCGTCGGGCGTCCCCGCCGCAGCCCACACCTCCCGGTAGCCGAGCAGGTCGCGGTCCACCAGCACCTGGAGCGGACGCGGATGGCCGAACGGGGGCGTGCCCCCGATGGCGAACCCGGTGGCCTCCCGTGCCTCCTCGGCCGAGGCTCGCCGGACCACCGCGGCGCCGGTGAGGGCGGCCAGCCTGTGGACGTCCGCCCGGTTCGCCCCCGAGGTCAGGGCCAGGACGGGCCGGTCGTCCGCCACGAACACCAGCGACTTCACGATCTGCCCGACCTCGCACCCCACGGCCCGCGCGGCGTCCGGAGCGGTCTTGGTTCCCTCGGGAAACCGGCGGACCTCGATGAGCAGGCCGCGAGCCGCGGCGGCCTCCTCCACGCGGCGGATGGACCGGCTCGTGGGCACGCCGTCCGCGGTCACCGGGCGCATCGCCTCACGGCGCATCGCCTCACGGCGCATCGCCTCACGGCGCCTCCCCTCACGACGCCTCCCCTCACGACGCCTCCCCGATCGGCCCCTCGGCCGAGCGGGCCATACTCTCGGCCACCTCCCGAAGCGCGCTCCGGGTGTCGCCGAAGGCTCGGGCCGCGCCCACGGCCTCCACCAGCGAGACCACCGGCACACCCTCGAGGCGGATCTCGGCCTGGCCGCACACCACCGCCACCGGCTTGCCGGCGCGGCGGGCCGCGGACAGCACCCCGGCCGGGACCTTTCCGCGCAGCGACTGCCGGTCCAGCTTCCCCTCGCCCGTGATCACCAGGTCCGCCCTCGCCAGCCGATCGGCGAACCCGACCGCCTCCATGACCACGTCGACGCCCGGGCGCATCTCGGCGCCCAGGAACGCCATGAGCCCGGCCCCGAGCCCTCCCGCCGCCCCGGCTCCCGGGCGATCCCGGACGTCGACCCCCAGATCCCGCCGGATGACCTCGGCGAAGTGCGCCAGCGCGGCGTCCAGCGCCGCGACGTCCTCGGGGGTCGCCCCCTTCTGGGGCCCGTACACGGCGGAGGCTCCCTCCGGGCCCACCAGCGGGTTGTCCACGTCGCTGGCCACCACGAACCGAACGCCCCGGACGGCGCCGGCGAGGCCGTGGGCGTCGATACGGTCGAGCGCGGCCAGGGCCGCCCCGCCAGGGCCGAGGTCCCGGCCGTCCGCGTCCAGCAGCCGGACCCCCAGGGCCTGGGCCATGCCGGCCCCGCCGTCGTTCGTGGCGCTCCCCCCGATGCACACGATCAGCGAAGCCGGCGGCGGGGTCTGCGCGCACGCCGCCAGGATGAGCTGGCCCGTTCCGAAGGTCGTGGTGACCTTCGGATCGCGACGGCCCGGCGGCACCAGCTGGAGCCCGGACGCCCGGGCCATCTCCACCACGGCGGTCCGGCCCAGGGCGGCGTCGACCAGGCCGAACTCGGCCCGAACGGGGTCCCCCACCGGCCCGGTGACCGTCGCCGCGATCCGCCGGCCATCGAGCGCGTCCACCAGCGCGTCCAGGGTTCCCTCGCCTCCGTCCGCCAGGGGCACCTGGTCCACCTCATCTCCCGACCGGGCCCGGCGCCATCCTTCGGCGATCGCCCCGGCCACCTCCGACGCCGTGGCGGTGCCTCGGAACTTGTCGGGGGCCACCAAGAGGCGCACGAGGGGGAGGGTACAATCCGCCGCGATGCCCGGCTTCCTCATTCGATCACCGGCATGGGTCGGCGCATGACCATCGACCGCGAGCAGATGCTGGGCGTGGCCCGGCACGAGCGGGAGGGCCTCGGCCGGACCATCCAGTCGACGGATCCGGCCGCGTGGGATCGCCCCTCGGGGTCGGGCGATTGGCGCTGCCGCGACGTGGTGGCCCACCTGGCCAGCACGGAGGTCGCCGCGGCCGCGGTCCTGGCCGGGGAGGCCCCCACCGAGCTGGAGGAGTACCTGAAGTCCGAGGAAGGGGCCAATCCCACCCTGGACGGGTTCAACCGGTTCGCCGTGGAGCGTCGGGCCCAGGTTCCCTTTCGCCAGGTGATCCTGGAATGGGGCCGGGCCGCCGACCTGTTCCTGGGCAGGGCGTCGCTGGTCACACAGGGCGACTGGGACGGTCGGCGGGTCCCCTGGGTGGCCGGCGAGATCCCGCTTCGGTACCTGGTCCAGTCCCGGATCGCCGAGTGGTGGAGCCACGGCGAGGACATCCGGGCCGGCGCCGACCTGGAGCCCCGCCGGGAGCACTGGCCGATGTACGCCGTGAACGACCTGGCCATCCGGGCCCTCCCGTGGGCCCTCGGGCTGGCCGGGCTGTCATACCCCGGCAAGAGCGTGCTCTTCGAGCTGGAGAGCGGGGGCGGCGGGACCTGGCACCGGGGGCTCGGGCCCCGGGAGGTGCCGTCGGAAGGCAAGCGCCCGGACGCCACGGTGGCCGGGCGGGGCTACCCGTTCGCCCTGGTAGCCAGCCGGCGGGTGCCGGCGGAGGAGTTCCTGGCCGACGGCACGCTGGTGGTGGCGGGCGACGAGGAGCTCGCCCGCGCGGTCCTCCAGCACATCCGCTTCTTCGGGTAACGCGCCCGTGGGAGACTCCGACACCTCCCGCCTGGAGACGTTCTCCGACGGTGTGATCGCGATCGCGATCACGCTCCTGGTCCTGGACGTCCACGTCCCGCACGCCCGGCACGGCGCGTCGTTCGCCCGGGAGCTGGGTCGACAGTGGCCCAGCTATGCGGGCTACGTCGTGAGCTTCCTGACCGTCGGCATCATGTGGATCAACCACCACCGCATGTTCAAGCTGATCGGCCGCGTGAACCACACCTTCCTGATGCTGAACGTCGTGTTCCTGATGACCATCGCGGCGGTGCCGTTCACGACGGCCCTGGTGGCGGAGCACATCCGGGACTCGGATACCAGGACGCTCGCCGCGGTGCTCTACGGAGGCCTGATGGTGGCCGTCGCGATCATGTTCAACCTGGTGTGGCGCTACGCGGCCCGAGGACGGCGCCTGCTCGATCCGGCCGCGGACGCGACCGCCATCGAGCAGATCAACCGGAGCTACGTCCTGGGACCCATCGCCTACGGGACGGCCACGCTGCTCGCGCTGGTCAACCCCTGGATCAGCCTGGCGCTGTACGCCTCCCTGGCCGTCTTCTACATGCTGCCCGGGACCAGCCCGCGGTCGGAAGAGCTCCTGGCCGAGACGGCCCCGCCCGCAGGAGCGGACGCGGCCGGCCAGCCGGTGCAGCCGGGACCGCCTGCAAGCCAACCACCCGGCTCGCCCGTAGTACCGGACGAAACCAATTGAAACGGACACGCGCGCAGCCCGATCCGCAGGACCGGAGCCTGATGCGGGCGTACGCGGCCGGCGACCGCTCCGCCGCGGAGCGGCTGTACGACCGCTACGCCTCGCGGGTGTACGGGCTGGGCCTGGTCATGCTGGGAGACGAGGCTGCCGCGGAGGACTTGGTGCAGGACACGTTCGTGAAGATCCTGAGGAGCGCCGAACGGTACGACCCCACGCGGGGGTCCCTCGACACCTGGGTGCTGCTGGTGGGCCGGAGCCTGGCCCTGGACTCGCTGCGGCGCCGGGTGCTGCACTCCCGGATGCTGGAGGCCACCCGGCCGGCCGGAGAGGCGGACGAGAGCCCGGGGCCGGATTCGGTGGCGGAGACCCGGGACATGGTGGACCGGGCCCGGCACGCCATGGGGAGCCTCTCGGATGGCCAGCGGGCCGCCCTGGAGCTCGCATACTTCGGGGGGAAGACCAGCACGGAGGTCGCGGAGCTCGAGGGCATCCCCATCGGCACCGCGAAGACCCGCATCCGCACGGCGCTGATCCGGCTCCGCCAGGCCCTGGAGGTGGAACGTGAACTGTGACCTCGTGCGCGACCAGCTGGCCGAGCACCTGCTCGGCACGGTGTCGCCGGAGGAGGACCTGGCGGTCCGCGGGCACGTCCGGGGGTGCGGCCAGTGCCGCCGGGAGCTCGGCATGCTGGAGGAGGGCCTGTCCACGTTCGCCCAGGCCGCTCACCAGGCCACCCCTCCCGAACAGCTCCGCGAACGGGTCCTCACGGTGCTGGAGGAGGAACGGGCCGACCGGCCGGCGCCGGTTCGCCGCTTCACGCCCGTGCTGGTGCTCCAGGCCGCGGTGGTGGTCCTGCTGGCCGGAGCGCTGGCGTGGGGATCCCTCGCCACGATCCACGCGGGCCATCTCTCCAGCCAGGCCGGGCGGTACAAGAGCTTCCTGACCGCGCTGGGCGGCCGGGACGTCCGCGTGGGGACCCTCCAGCCCGGCGGGACCCGCGCCGTCGAGGGCAGCGCCATCCTGTACGACTCCGACGTCGGCCAGTCGTGGGCCCTGGTCCTGGTCCGGGCGCCCGGCCTCTCCGGCCAGGCCCGGGTCATCCTGACCTCATCGTCGTCCGACCGGAATATCGAGCTCCATCCGCTGGTGTTCTCCACCGACGGCGAAGCCTCCTCGTGGCTGGTCACCCCCGCCGACATCAGCCGGTTCGACCGGCTGAAGGTGATCACCTCGGATGGGCGGGTGCTGGCCAGGGGCCACATCGCCGCCGGATGACGGCTCCGGGCTGACGGGCGCTCCCTGCCCCTGCCCGCTACCTGCCCAGGACCAGCCGCTTCACCGGACGCGGGCGCGCCCCGAAGCGGTACTTGTAGGCCAGGTCGCCCTTCAGCAGGTCGAACCGCCGGCACCCGTCCGCGATGGCCCGGTCGATCAGGTCGGCCACCAGCACCATCCCGGGCGCCAGGCCGCGGTGCCCCCGGTCGAAGGCGGAGTTGTACAGGTACGTGGTTTCCCGAAAGGTGAACGCGATGGCCCCGGCCATCCGCTCCCCTCCGGCCTCCAGGAAGGCCAGCCGGAAGATCCCTTCGGGAAGGAACGTCTCCCCCAGTCGCCGGAAGAAGATCTCCATGCCCGGCACCATGAACTTCCCCTTGGGGCCCTCGCTGGAGCGGTGCAGGGCCACGAACCTGCCCAGGTCGTCCTCCAGGGTCTCGGTGGTGGCCAGGACCAGCGCGTGCCTGCCGACCTCGCCGTCCAGCCGCCGGGCCTTTCGCCGGATCTCGTGCCGGAGCTTGCTCGGCAGGCCCGCCAGGTACTCCTCGTAGGTCGGCGGGAGGTGCAGACAGGGCGCCACGCTGTCCTCGGCCACCTGCGAGGAGAGCCCCTCCCCCGCCGCGGCGTCCTGGAGGCGGGACAACCATGGGGAGTCCTCCGGCAGGCCCCGGAGGTCGGCGTCGGTCCACCAGTCCAGCCCCGCCACCGCGTCGATGAGCTCCTTGGCCACCCGGTCCTCGGTCCCCGGAACGGCCACGGGGCCCATGTAGTCGGTGACCTCCGTGCCGCCCAGGAACCGGAGGGTCCGGCCCAGGCGCTCGAAGGCCACCGCGCCGACGGTGCGGCCGTCCTCCTCGGCGAAGGCCAGCAGCAGCTCGACGTCCTGCCCGAGCTCCTCCCAGTACAGCTTCAGGTAGCGAGGGGCGTGGAAGAACGTCGCCCCCGGGTCGGCGTCCACCACCTCGGACCAGTCCCGGCGCAGGAAGTCCCGCGGGTCGTCGGAGAACGAGATCCGCATCGGTACCCCGGCCTCAGCGATCCAGCACGAAGACGCTGTGGGGATAGGTCATCAGGGTGGGCCACCTGGGCCGGTACGTCTCCGTGCGCACGATCGACAGGTCGCGGGCCTTGAACAGCTCCACCCACTCCTCCGTTCGCCGGAAGGTGAAAGGGGTGGGCACGCGATGGCGCTGGTTGAGCACCCAGTCCCAGGCCTTGTTGAACGCCAGGTCCAGCCGGCTCCCCGGTGTGTCCTCCAGCACGACGATCCGGGACCGGGCGATCCGTACCGCCTCGTCCAGCAGGCGTTCCTGGTCCGCCAGGCGGTCCACGTGATGGAACACGAACAGCAGCATCACCACGTCGAACGAGCCGTCGGCCACCGGCACCTGGAACGGGTCGTCCAGCCCCAGGAACTCCAGGCTTCCCTCCCGGTTCCGGTACGAGACGACGTCGGTGAGGGTGGGGCGCACCCCCACGTGATCCCGCAGCCACCGGCTGATGAACCCCGTCCCGGCGCCCAGATCGAGCACCGTCTGGCCGGGCTCCAGCCACGGCGCGACCTTGCTCCCGATCTCGTTCTCCCGCAGGAACATCCAAACCATGATAGGGGCACCGGCAGCTCCGGCTTCGGGAAGTCCTGACTTCGGGCGGGTCGGCTAGAGCCGAAGCTGCATCCGGATCGACCCGGCGGCGGGGAGCAGCCGGCGCTCGCGTTCCGACATGAGGCGCCGCTCGACCTCCACGAACCCGGCGCGCTCGTAGAACCGCCTGGCCCCCTCGTTCTCGATCCCCACATCCAGGGTGACCGATCCGAACTTCCGCCACCGGGCCACCTCCACCGCCGCCGCCATCAGCTCCCCGCCCACACCGCGGCCTCGGTGGCCGGACCCCACCGCCAGCGAGGAGACGTACAGCGAATCCCGGGGCACCGCGGGCTGGATCCGGTCCAGGACCCTTCCCCGCCGGAGGAGCCGCCACCCCCGGTGCGGCGCCGCCCGCAGCATGACCAGCCCCGTGGTCACGCGCAGCCTGGGCCACAGCTCCCCCGGCACGGCCAGCAGCAGCCCGATCACGCTTCCCGGGTCGCCGGCCACCAGGCCGAAGCGGTGGCTGAGGATGGTCCGCGGGGAACGAAACGCGGCGGCCGCCGCCCCGAGCGCCGCGTCGCGGCTTCCGTAGATGAGCTCGAGGCTCGGGGAGGGTTCCAGGATCAGCGCGGCGGCGGCCTCGGCGTCGCCCGGCACCGCCCGCCGAACGGCCATTTCCCGCCTCACAAGCTTCGGACGAAGAAGAACGAGATGGCCATGATCGCGTACGCCGCCACCAGCTGGGCGCCTTCCAGCCAGTTGCTCCGGCCGTCCAGCGAGATGACCGCCACGATCAGCGTGGACAGCCCCACCGCCACCACCTCGAACGTGTCGAACACGAAATCCATGGGATGCCCCAACGCCAGGCTGATGAACACCAGGACCGGCGCCACGAACAGGGCGATCTGCGTGGAAGATCCGGTGGCGATCTCCAGGGTCACGTCGACCTTGTTCCGCAGGGCCATCGAGACGGCCGAGCTGTGCTCCGCGGCGTTGCCGATCACCGGGACCACCACCAGCCCGACGAAGAACCTCGACAGGCCCAGGTCCGCCAGGGCCGGCTCCAGCGCCCCCACCAGGATCTCGGACTCCACCGCCACCAGCGCGGTGGCGCCGATCAGCACGAGCAGTGCGGCGCGAGCGCTCCACTCCGGGCACTCCCCGCTGGCGGTCGTTCGGAACAGGTGCTCGTGCGTGACCAGCGTGAACACCAGCGCGGCCACGTACAGCGCGATGAGGATGGCGGCCACGGTGACGCTCACCACCTGCCGCTGCACCGAGCTCTGCCGCCCCGCCGACAGCACGAACAGGGCCGGCATGACCAGCCCGATCACGGCCAGGAGCATCGAGGACGAGTGCACGGCCGCGGACCGCGCGTTGAACTCCTGCTCTTTGTGCTTGAGGCCCCCCAGCAGGAACGACAGCCCCAGCACCAGCAGGAGGTTCCCGATGATCGAGCCGATCAGCGACGCCTTCACGATGTCCAGCTCGCCCTTGGAGATCAGGAAGATCGAGATGATCAGCTCGGTGACGTTGCCGAACGTGGCGTTCAGCAGGCCGCCCACGCGGGGCCCGGCGTGCAGCGCCAGCTGGTCCGTGCCGCGCCCGATCAGGCCCGCCAGAGGGATGATCGCGCCGGCCGCGGTGAGGAACGTGGCCAGCTCCTGGTTCGTGGCCAGGTCCACTGCCAGCGACACCGGAACCAGGATCAGGAGCCAGGACAGGTTCGGCTTCCGCACGAGCGGGAGCGTAGCCGGTGCGGGAGTTGGTTTCCGGCCGGCGGTGCCCCGCTAGCCGCGGGGCGCTTCGGCGCCGGCCTTTCCCGAGCCGGCCAGCGCCTCCTGGAGCACGTCCCACGCCAGCACGGCGCACTTGATCCGGATGGGGTACTTGACCACGCCCTTCAGCGCGACCAGGTCGCCGAACTCCTCCTCCGTCGGCTCGACCTCCCCCGCCATCATGCCCCGGAAGTCCGCGGCCAGCGCCTTCGCATCCTCCACCGAGCGACCCTTCACGGCCTCGGTCAGCATGGAGGCCGAGGACTGCGAGATGGAGCATCCCTGTCCCTGAAACGCGATGTCCGCGACCGTGCCGTCTTCCACGCGCGCGAACACGGTGATCTCGTCCCCGCACAGGGGGTTGTTCTTGGAGCACGACAGCTCCGCCTCCGGCATGGGCCGCTTGTTCCGGGGGTTCTTGTAATGGTCGAGGATAACTTCCTTGTACAGGTCGTCCAGGCTCATGTCCCAAGTCTACAGGCGCGCTCCGGGCCCCCGGGATGGATGGTCAGAACCCGGCCTGGGCGGTGGGCTGGATTGACACCCACACTGTTGCCCGTTCGACGGCGATGGACTCCGGGAACCCGCCCACGGGGATGGTGGCCACGATGTCCAGGGTGGCGGGGTCGATCTCGAGCACCTGCCCGTCAGGCCCGTCGCCCACGTTGCCCGCCACCCACACAGCGCCGCTCCCCACGGCTAGCGTCCTGGGGTGCTGTAGGACGAGGGGTACCGAAGTCCGGACCACGTTCCGATCAGGATCCACCACTAGCAGGATCCCATTGTCAAGAAGCACCCAGACGGAGCCCTCCCCCGCCGCAACGGCCAGGGGCTGCGCCCCCTGGATGGGAACGGTGCCTACGACTCGGCTGGACCGGGTATCGATCCGGTACATCAGTCCATCGAACGAGTCCAGCGCCCACAACGCGCCTTCCCCGAAGGCGATCCCGTCCCGCGACGCCACGGGGTTCTTCAGCGGGATCGATCCCCGGTCCTCACCGGTCAGCACGTCGAACCGGTACAGGCGGTCCTCCTGATCGTCCAGCGCCCATACCGAGCCGTTCGCGATGGTCACGGATGCGGTGCATCCGAACGCGTTCGGCGAACGGGGCAGGGCGATGGATCGGACTATCGTGTCGGTGGACGGGTCGATGGCCACGAGGTTCGCGCCGTTGCCGCAGGAGGCCCACACCCACGTGTGTCGAGCGACCGCCAGGTCGTAGGGAGACACGCCGGTGATCCTGGCTTCGATTTGCAGTGAATCCGGATCGACGTGGAGGAGCGGGGAGTGCGCGAACAGATCGCTCGTTCCCTGGCCCATCCACACACCCCCCTGCCCGGCCACCACCGGCCCAGCGAAGTCCCCGCCGATGACGGCCGAACTGACGCTGCGGGCCGTCCGGGCATCGATCGCCGTGAGCGTGACGGCCGTGATCTTCGGGACCGGGCTGGACGTCGCGGACGGAGAGCCGCCGGGCCCCGGACCCGTCGAGGAGGTGGACAGCGGACTCGGCGCCGAGGAGCCGTTCCGAAGGAGCAGGGCGACCACAACCGCAGCCAACACAGCCGCCGCCCCCAGGCCCGAGGCCACCGCCGCCCGGGTTCGCCGCGGACGCGGCGGCGGGGTCGGCGGGGCACTGCGG